>PLST01000357.1 GCA_003164255.1 Acidobacteriaceae bacterium
ATACGGTGACTGCCAGCCTGGCGGGAATCTGCGGCGTGAATGTACCTTGCGGCGCGAGCGGCTCTGGGCTGCCGGTGGGAATGCAGGTGTTGGCTGCGCATATGAACGAAGGAACTGCATTCCGAGTGGCGCGCGCCGTGGAAGCAGCGGAGTTGTAGGAGCAAGAGATATGAGCAAGAGCCTTAGATTATTGGTGGTTGTTTTAGGAATGTTGGCGACGGCAATGGCAGTTCAAGCGGCACCGCGCAAAGGGCATATAGTCGTTCTGGGCGCGGCCAAGCGCGTGCCTTACACGAAGACCGGTGATCCGGCCGGTGCGGCCACCGGGGAAGATACCCTCAAAATCCGCGCGCTCCTTGTCGACACTGTGTTGAAAGAATGGACGACGGGCGATGCACACGACGTAACGGACCGCACCTTTGTCGTGCGCCGCGCGATTCGCATCAATGACTCGCTCCCCGGTGACAAATTGGGTCAATGGGTTTGGCAGCGCGGGCCGTGGCTCATGGTGGACCGGGTGACTGGCCGTGTGTCGGCACTCAAGCTGCCGGATTACGACCCGGGCGTGAGCCACGTAACTTGGTTTCGCGATTACGGAGCCTATTGCGGAGTGACGGCCACTGGCAAGAGCCTTTATGCGGTGGTGGCGCAGATCGCCGCCCGCAAGCCTGTGCTGGCCAAGAAGTTGGCGGCATTTGATCCTGAAAATCATCCCGACCCGGCATGCGATGCGCCGGATTGGCAGCGCGAGCCCCTGCGTATCACGTTTCACCCCTCCGGCAAGGACGCAGTGGGCTACGACATTCTTCCGGGGTCGGCGGTGCTTGTCGAGGACTCGGGAGACGACGCGGAGACCCCAGCCGCAACCCCGGGTGTCAAGGCAAATTAGCAGGAGACCTCGACAACATCGCAGCGCGAAAACGGAATCAGTCTACGACCAGTTGCGTAATGGCGAGGTGGCGCACGGACCCTTGTGCGGCGGGGCAGATTCCTGGCGCGCGCGCGGAACTGCTTGGCCTCGATCGGCTCGGAATATCCAACACGACGAGGCACCGACTGCAAGCGGCTGGTGACCTATGTCGAGATCGACCGTTGCGCCAATGGGTGCCGCACTCGCATTAGTGTCTGATCTGCTTGTGTAGATTCCAGAGTGTCCACAGCATGAACCCTACTGCCAGCGCTGCCGGGACAAGCCATAGAACTTCCAGTTGGAATTGAACGGTCAAGGGGCACCTCCCCGGGCGTTCTTCGTTGAACGGCCTGGGGCAAATTTCAGTCCGGCGCCGGAGCGGAGAGCGTTCTGCTTCCATAGGAAACCTAAGGCGGTAAAGAAGGAGTAGGGAAGGTGTAAAGGCTTTATAAATGGATGGGCGAGTTCTGGCCTCCTTGACATGCGACAGGCCGCGCGTATCTTATCTTTCTAGGCATTCTTTTGGGAACCGGGCGGAAAGGCATGGACTGAACGGTGTATTTCCGTGTCCGGGGCGTCAAAGGAAAGCTGTGTCGAACAGGAAGCAGAAGGCAGTAGGGTTTCAGACACGGATGCCTGCACGGGACGGGACTCAGGTTCCCTCCATGCGGCGATCTGGCCCTCCTTCCAGAGCCTGGGCCGGTTTGAACCGCGGCCAGGATCATTCCCGGAGACAAATTTAACGATCGGGCTCCCCGCGTAAGGCTGGGTGTGCCTTTGTCCTGAACGGCGGCGAACCAGCGGCTGTGGGACGAGCAAAGGATGAGTGTGGCGACGAGTTTCGCATTTTTTTTGGCTGGTCCGGCAGGACCCGGTGGAAACAACATAACGGTACTTTTGCCGCTGCTGTTAATTCCCGTGCTTTACCTGGTGATGATCCGCCCGCAACAGAGGCGGCAAAAACAGTGGCAAGCGATGCTGGGTTCCATCAAGACCGGCGACCGGGTCACGACGGCCGGAGGAATTCGGGGAATCATCCTTTCGATCAAAGACGATTCGATCATTATTCGTGTGGCTCCCGACAACCTTAAACTGGAAGTGGCCAAGAGCGCGATTGCCTCCGTCACCCAGGAAGACGTCACGGGGTCGTAGCGAGCGCTTCCGGATCTTCAAGCCCCGGGGCGAATTTTTTTTGCGATTTGAACTAGAGAAACGGAACCATGAAGAAGAATCTCAAGAACAAGGTTGCACTGATTGTTGCGGTGCTGCTGGTTTGCCTGTACGGAATCTTTGGAATCCCCTCCGGCGTGAGCGGCAAAGCCCTTATGGATGCGCTCAGCAGCCGGATTCACCTCGGTCTTGATCTCCGAGGCGGAGCCCACTTGATTTTGCAGGTTGTGGTGTCTGAGGCGGTGAGTGCGGAGACCGACAACACGGTTGGCCGGATTCAGCAGGACCTTAAAGCTGCCAACCTCACGTTTTCGCAGGTGTACAAGCCTGACCCGAACAAGCCGGAGGCCATTCGCGTTGAGGGCGTACCGCAGGCCAGCGTGAGCGCTGCCCGCTCGCTGCTTGATACCAAGTATTCCAGCGAGTACGATCTCGCTGGTGGTGGTTCGGACTCGAGCTTTGTACTCACCATGAAACCGCTGGTCGAAAAGGCCCTTGAAGACAAGACCGTCCAGCAGGCTATCGAGACGGTGAACGATCGCGTGAATTCGCTCGGCGTGAGCGAGCCGAAGGTTGCGCCCTACAGCCTGGGCGCCGATCAGATCCTGGTTGAGCTGCCGGGCATCAGCGATCTCGACCGGGTGAAGACCATCATCCAGTCGACGGCGCGTCTTGAGATCCACGCGGTTGTGGGTGGACCCTTCCAGGATGAGGCTGCCGCGCTCGCCAGTGTTGGTGGCGCGCTGCCGTCTGACGAAGAAATGGTTCATGGTTCCGGAGCTCTGGCTACTGGTTCCGATGCGGACAGCGTTTATGTGCTTCAACGAGTTTCAGTCGTGGCCGGAAGCGATTTTCGGTCCGCGGATCCCGGAACAGATCAGAACGGTCTGAGGGACGTGCGATTCACGCTGACCAACGAAGCCGGCGACAAGTTCTACGACTATACAAGCGCCAACGTAGGCAAGAGCATGGCGGTCGTCATGGGCGGGCGCGTTCGCGAGGTAGCGAACATCAAGAGCGCAATCCGTGACAGCGGCGAGATTGAAGGAAGCTTCTCTCCCGAGGAAGTTGAAATCCTGTCGAAGATGTTGCGTACGGGAGCCCTGCCTGCATCGCTGAACTATCTTGAAGACCGCACGGTGGGCGCGTCTCTGGGGGCTGACTCAATCCGCGCAGGCGTAACGGCGGCCATTGTGGGCGTATTGGTCGTCATGGCCTTCATGCTTGTCTATTACCGGAGCTCAGGCATCAATGCGGACCTGGCGCTGTTCCTGAACCTGGTTATCCTGCTCGGCTTTATGGGTTTCTCCGGTGCCACGCTCACGTTGCCTGGTATCGCCGGAGTCATTCTCACCATTGGTATGGGCGTGGATTCAAACGTGCTGATCTTCGAGCGAATCCGCGAAGAAATCAGGGCGGGCAAGGCCGCATCGGCCGCCGTGGACCAGGGCTTTGCGCATGCTTGGGTCACCATCGTCGACACGCACGTGACCACGATTGTTTCGGCGGCTATTCTCTTTCTGTTCGGAAGCGGACCAGTGAAGGGCTTTGCCGTCACGTTGACCTTCGGTCTTGCGGCAAACCTCTTTACGGCGGTCTACGTGTCGCGAGTCATCTTCGAGGCCCATTTGAACAGGCTGAAGCCCGGCGAGATGGTTTCCATTTAGAAGCAGTGATTGGGGAATTGAGAATTGCGGCTGGGAGCCGGTGCGCTCCAGCCTGAAAAGAAGGGAAGAGAACCAGTGGAATTGTTTCACGGCGTAAATGTGGATTGGCTCGGAAAGAAATGGTACTTTCTGGCCTTTTCGATGATTTTCAGTGTTGCCGGCATTGTCTCGATGTCTATGCACTGGGCGCACACCGGCTACCCGGTGCCGCTCGGTGTTGATTTCCGTGGCGGCACCGAAGTGCAGGTCAAATTTGCCCAGACCCCGGACGTCGGTCAGATCAGGGCGGCCACCGTGGCAGCCGGCATCAAGGATGCCACCGTTGTGATTTACGACGTGCCCAGCGCCAACGAAGTGCTCATCAGCTTGCCTGAGCGGACGCTCAGTGAGAACTCACTCGATACGGGCCGTCAGCAGATTGTGAGCGCGCTGCAGGCTCACTACGGCAACCCATTCGATGCAGCTACCGGTGTGAAAGTTGACGTGGTGGGCCCGACCGTTGGTAGGCAGCTTGAACGGCAGGCCGGGTTGGCAACGCTCTACTCGATGCTGGGCATGCTGATTTATCTCTGGTTCCGTTTTCAATTGATCTACGGGGTTGCCGCGGTTGTCGCTTGCTTCCACGACACGCTGATCACGGTTGGAGCCTTTGCGTTGACAGGCCAGGAGATCAGCCTGACCGTCATTGCCGCCATTCTCACGCTGGTTGGCTACTCGATGAACGACACGATTGTTGTGTTCGACCGCATTCGGGAGAATCTGCGCCTGAGCCGTCGCGAGCCGCTTCCGGATCTGGTCAATCGAAGCATCAATCAGACCCTGAGCAGGACTGTGCTGACTTCGGGCTTGACCTTCCTGACCGTGCTTTCGCTCTATATATTTGGCGGTCCGGTCCTGAAGGGCTTTTCATTTGCGCTTGTCGTGGGTATTCTTATCGGTACCTATTCGTCGATTGCCGTGGCAGCTCCCATGTTGGTCGCCTGGCAGGAGTGGCGCGGCGAGCAGGGCAAGGCAGCGGCCTTGCCGGCTGCGAAGCGAGCGAAAGGTTGAAAATACCGGGGTTTCCGAGTACCTCCAGTGGGTTCTTGAGGAAATGTTTATCGGGGCACGCTGGGTGGGACCCAAGGCGTTGGGTGCGGTGCAGGCAATAGGGCAGGGAGTTGAAATTGCACCAGTTTTGCAGCAGGTTTTGCAGGTGAGCCGTAGTTCTGATAAGGTGAACACGCTTCTGTAGGACGGTTTTAATGCACGGGAACATTTGCGGTTCTCGCGGTGTCTAATTAGAAGTAACCAACACTCGATTCGAGGCTGGCCATGTTTGAAGATTCCACGTTTGAATCCGGAGGAAGGATCAAGACCAAGAGCGGTCGTTGGATGATGTTTACGGGCATCATCAATGGTTCGATTCTGATTTTGCTCATCCTCATCCCGCTGATCTATCCTGAGGCGCTGCCCAAGGGCGCCATGCAGACTTTGCTGTTTGCCCCGCCCCCTCCGCCCCCTCCGCCCCCCCCGCCGCCTCCGCCCGAAGTTGTGCACGTTGTCCATGTTCAGTCGGAAATGATGAACAATCAGCTCACGGCGCCAACCCGCATTCCACACAACATTGTTCAGGTCGCCGAAAAGGAAGCGCCCACCTCCAGCATCGGCGTGGCCGGAATGGAAGGTTTGGGTGGCAGCAGCGCAACGGACTCCCTGTTCGCAAATAAGGGGCCCAAGGTGCAGGCCGCAGCTCCCAAGAAGGTGAGCATCTCGGCCGGCGTCATGGTCGGCATGCTGTTGCAGAAAACCCAGCCCATTTACCCCCCAATCGCAAAGGCCGCGCGCGTTTCCGGTACGGTGGTTCTTCAGGCCACCATCTCGAAGACAGGCCAGATCGAGGGACTTCACGTGATCAGTGGCCCGGCCATGTTGCAACAGGCGGCCATGGACGCGGTGAAGACTTGGCGCTACAGGCCCTACCTGCTGAACAACGAGCCGGTAGAAGTTGAAACCACGGTGAACGTGATCTTCACCCTTGGTGGATGATGAAACCACTGGCTCCCTGGCAGTTTCTGACCGGGGAGCTTTGCTATTGACCTGAATGCGAATCCGGAAACGAGCCGCATTCCCAGCAACCGTAAGGTAGTCTTCAGTTCACAAGAAACTCCTTAGGAGGAACGATTCAGTGATTCTCGCTCAACTCGCACATTTCGCTTCGCACACGGTCAGCAGCCTGGCACTTTTCCAGGATGAGCAGACAGTCAGCTTCAGCCCCATGGGGCTGTGGGATCATATGGGATGGTTGGCCCGCTGCGTGGCCATCCTCCTCTTCATCGAGTCGATCTGGTCGCTGGCTGTCATGATCGACCGTTACCTGTACTTCTCTGCTGCCCGCAAGCAGTCGCGCGAGTTCGCGCCCAAGGTTGCCGGCGCNNCCGATCGCAACAAGAAGTCCCATCTGGCCGAGGTTGTGACCGCTGGCCTGCAGGAGTTCCGCGCTTCCGGGGGCACCGCCACCGAGGAGACCATTGCGAGCTCAGGCCGCGCGCTGGAGAGGGCTGAGGCCATCGTCCACGCCAAGCTGAAGAGGGGCCTCTCGGTGCTGGCGACCATCGGCGCAACGGCGCCCTTCGTCGGACTGTTTGGAACGGTCGTCGGCATTCTGAACGCCTTCCAGCAGATCGCTACCCAGAAGACTTCGGGCATCGGCGCAGTCGCCGGCGGTATTTCCGAAGCACTCGTCACCACGGCGTTTGGTCTGCTTGTGGCCATCCCTGCCGTTATGGCGTTCAACTACTTCACCGGGCGCGTTGAAGCATTCGACGTGGAGATGGACAACAGCTCCAGCGAACTCGTCGACTACTTTATCAAGCAGAGCCACAAGCGCTAAGCGAAGCGGCTGTCGGTTCGAGCGAGAAGCTGAACGGGCAGGAGCGTCTCATAAGCTCCTGCCCCACAGTTTCCCCCTCTTGCAGGCGGGCTGTTAACCAGAGCGAAGCCGGAAGGGATCCGGCAAAATTTTAAACTCGCACGGAGCCCCGACTATGGGAATTGCAGTACGTGACCTCAGCAAAGCCGTCAGTTCCAACATCAACGTCACGCCGATGGTGGACGTGATGCTGGTGCTGCTGATCATCTTCATGGTTATCACGCCCATGCTTCAAAACAAGGTAGCCATCGACATGGCCAAGGTGGACAATGCGGTGGCCATGCCCGACGCCGACAAGGAAGATGCGATTGTCGTTGCCGTTACCCGCGATGGTGGGTTATTCCTTGGGCAGAACCGGGTCTCTCCGGACCAACTTGGTCCCATGGTTCGCGACAAGCTGGCCGATAAGCCTGGCAAGACGATCTATGTTCGCGCGGACGCGCGGGCGCAGTACAAGGCGGTTGAAGACGCCATCGACGACGTGCGTACGGCCGGCGTGGATGAAGTGGGCTTATTGACGCAGAAAAAGGAAGGTAACCTCTCGGGCGGAGAGTAGGCCCGGTGGTTGCGTTGTCCTTTAACGATTTTGCAGTAATCGAGGAGTTTTAAGCCATGGCAATGTCAATGGGAGGCGGGGGAGGCTACTCGTCCGACATCAATGTAACGCCCATGATCGACGTCTTGCTGGTGCTGCTGATCATCTTCATGGTCATCGTGCCGGTGACTCCCAAGGGTCTGGATGCGCTGGTACCTCAGCCACCCAAGGATCCGCAGAAGCAGCAGCAGCCCAACGACCGTACCATTGTCGTCCAAGTCCTGTATCGCCCCGGCGCACCACCGGCGTACAAGATCAATGAGACTGATGTGGCCAAGGCCGATTTGCTGCCTAAGCTGACCGAGATCTACGCCAATCGCGCAGAGCGCGTGATGTTCGTCAAGGGCGACGACGATCTGAACTTCGCCTACGTCGCCGACGTAATCGACATTGGCCGCGCGGCCAACGTGGATCACATCGGATTGATGACGCCAAAGATTCAGGCCGGACAATAACCGAGCTCAGCCATGCGTCTTCCTCGAGGAGGGAGACGCAATCGGCACTGGCTTTTCGCGGCAGGCGTCGAGCATCAGCAGGCTGAGTTGAACGGGGATTCCGGCTGGAGGGGGAGGACTTGGGATTGCATAGATATCTCAGGTTTTCCGGTATAGTCAGGCCTGCCCGGAAGTGTTAACCCCGGGCGGTAGTAGGAGTACAATTTTTCAATCCTGGTTTCGGTTGCTCCCACCCGCAGCCAGCTTCAATAGATTCCAGGCGCGCAACCGATAGGCACTCGCCTGAAGGAGAAGGATACGAACATGAATGGACCCGCACGTATTACGGCGTTCGCGATTACCCTTGCCGGCATGGTGCTTTCCATGAGCGGGTGCGACCAGCTCAAGGCCCGTGACCAGTTGAACAAGGGCGTGGAAGCGTACAAGAGCGCCCATTACGAAGAGGCGATCGGTCACTTCCAGAATGCGACGCAGCTTGACCCAAATCTGCCCATGGCAAAGACCTATCTGGCCACAGCGTTGGCGCAGAATGTGGTCCCGGGATTGAACACCGCGGAGAACCTGAAGACGGCCCAACAGTCTATTGACATCTTCAAAGAGGTTCTTGCCAAAGACCCCACCGATGTCAACAGCTTGAAGCAGGTTGCCGGTATTTACTTCAGCATTGCAAATCCAAGCGACAATGCGAAGTGGCTCGACAATCTGGGTAATGCCAAGATATGGCAGGAGAAGGTTCTTGCGGTTGATCCAAAGGATCCCGAGGCGGCTTATACGGTCGGCGTGATCGACTGGATGGAAGCCCATGCAAATCTTCTTTCGGCTTTGCAGGGCGCGGGGATCAACGACGACGGCAATGGCAATCAGAAGGCTCCCAAGAAACTGATGGAACCGCTGAAGGCACAGAATGGTCCGCTGGTGGACGAGAGCCTGAAGTACCTGAATCAGGCCGTCGAGAACCGGGCCAACTACGAAGAAGCCATGACCTATCTCAACCTGGATTACAGGGCGAAGGCGAACGTTGACTTCGGCGATCCGGCTGCCGTGAAGGCTGATCTTGCAGCAGCGCAGGACTGGACATCAAAGGCGATGAGTACCCGCAAAGCTAACGAAGAAAAGAAAAACGCTGGCCCAGGCGGCATCACCATGGACTCGAGTGGCAACCTAAAGTAATCGTTGCTCAACCGCATGCAAACTCCGGCGGCCTCCACCATTGGTGGGGGCCGCTTTTCTTCTGTCCTATGGCTAAAGGCCGGGATACAAGGGGGCTTAAAGAGTCTGGCGGCCTCTTGCCGGGAGCGCTGAGGTTCTTGAATCCTGGGTGTGCTCACTACGAGACGTGTCCAACCTGCGGGAAATCGCACTAAATCTGATGAACTTCAGAGCGTGCTTCAAGGCCCTAATTACGCGGTAAAGCTGTTCCATTGACCCCGAACACGTCGGCTTAGATACCACGATTTGTGGCGAAAAAAACGACAGGATTCGGCCGGAAATCCATTTGGAGCCGGGGGCGACGAATTCGGTGTTGCAGCATAGATGGTCTTTGACCAAATCGGCTCAAGAGAGCTCACCGGTCGGTGTCACGAAGCTACCGCGCTGTGGTTTGCATCCCATTGCCACTGGTTGTAATCCTGCCGCATTTTGCTTTTCAGCAGCTTTCCCGTGGATGTGTGCGGAAGCTCTGGGACAAAGACAAATGCGTCCGGGACTTGCCAAGGCGCGAAGGTTCGCTCGAGGAATGAGCGCAGATCAGACGGCACCACTGTGTGATTCTCTCTGAGGACCACCAGAGCCAGTGGGCGTTCCTGCCACTTGGGGTGGGGCACCGCAATGACAGCGGCCTCGCGGACGGCTGCGTGGCCCACCAGCGCATTCTCGATGTCGACCGAGCTGATCCACTCGCCACCAGATTTGATGAGGTCTTTCAGGCGGTCGGTGATCTTGACGTACCCTTCGGCATCAATGGTGACTACGTCTCCAGTGCGAAACCATCCTTCGGTAGTCCACTTGTCAGCCTGTTCAAAGCCGAAGTAGCTGGCCGCTATCCAGGGTCCGCGCACTTCCAGCTCGCCAGAGGTTTCCCCATCCCAGGGGATCTCGCCTTCGTCACCGATGGCGCGCACCTGAATGAATGGCAGCGGGAGCCCCTGGCGGGCGCGCAACGTGTACAGTTCGTCGCTCGGCATTGCTTCCATGCCCGGTTTCGTCGTGCAGACGGTGGCGACTGGTGTGGTTTCAGTCATGCCCCAGGCCTGAAGTGCATGAATGCCCAACTTGTCGAACCTGCGGAGCATCGATTCAGGAGCTGCTGCTCCGCCAATTGCAACGCGCAGCGCAGTGGAAAGATTCCAACGGCCGGGATTCTTNNTGCCTGCTTCCATTCATCACAGCGGCATAGGGCAGGCCCCAGGCGTTGACGTGGTACATGGAGACGACCGGCAGAATCGTGTCATTGCGGCTGATGTTCAATTGATCGGGCAGAGAGATTGCGAACGAATGGAGCGCAATGGCGCGGTGCGAATAGACAACGCCCTTGGGCCTGCCGGTAGTTCCTGAGGTGTAGCACATTGCGGCGGCGTCCACTTCATCGAGAAGCGGATACTGCGGGTCGTCGCCTGCTTCCTTGAGAAACGCCTCGTAGGATTCCGTTCCTTCAGGCAGTGCGCTGCCGCGGGTGACTACGAAGACACGCTCGCACTTGACACGCGATTTTACCTGCTGCCACACATCGAGGAGCACATCCTCGACGATCAGGAACCGATCCCCGGCGTGGTTCATGATGTAGGCGAGTTCGTCAGGGTGTTGGCGCAGGCTGAGGGTGTGCACGACGGCTCCCATGGCGGGGATACCGAGGTAGGCCTCAAGATGCTCATGGCCATTCCAAAGAAGAGTGGCAACCCTGTCTCCTTCGCGGATGCCGGCACGGCGGATCGCCGTTGCGAGCTGACGCGAGCGCACGAGAAGATCGGCATTCGTATACCTGTGGCGAGGACCATCGGGAAGAGACGACACGATTTCAACGCGCGGAAACAGCCTGCCCGCCCGTTCCAGCATGCTGGTGATCAAGAGCGGGGACGCCATCATCGTAGACTGCATGGAACCTCCAATGCGCAAGAGTGCTTTCTGTCGAGGTCGCGTGCCGGCTGGCGCAGTGGCCCGGGAGGAAGGGAAGATACCGGCGGGTCAAAGAAGTATAGAGCAGCGAAAGGAGAAGTCGCCATCCCAAAATGCCTCCCTGTTCCCGGGAGGCGATCTCACGGGGTGGGCGGCGCGAATTCGGAATCAATTCCGGGGTGACCCCGTTGCGTGGCGAGGGGCCAGGTGGAACTCGCAGGGCTGAACCATGTCGGAGTTTTCTATCTCAACGTATTCTTGCCCGTGTATGATTGGGGCGACCCAGCAGGGCCCCCCTTGCGCTGCGTCAAAAAACCAAATCACAATTGAACGAAAGAGGAGACGCCGATGGTGACTGTTGTTCGTACAGGTGCAATTGCACCTGGCAAGACCGCAGAGGCTTTAACATTCGCACACCAAATCTCAAAGCTCATCAAAGAAAAGCACGGCGTTACGATTGAATTGCTTGTTCCAGTCGGCGGGAATCCGGGCCGAATTGCTTTCAAATCGAACTACCAAGGCCTGGGCGAATGGGAGACTCTCTCGGCAAAGCTCCTGGCCGACGCTGATTACCTGGCGGCAATCACGAGCAATAGCGCTGTTTTCCTGCCTGGATCGATCAACGACGAAATCTGGCGGACGCTCTGAAGTGAGATCGTTGCCAGAGAAACCATTGAGGCACGCGCTCCCCACGCGCGCTTCGCACCTTTGCCATTCACTCTCTGCTCGCCTCTTGGCGGAGAACTTTTTCCTTCGTGAAATGCGCATTCCGCGCATGGCGAGGGGCAGGATGTCGAGATCGGTCTCTCAAAATTCCAGCGGGGTCGTTGGATGAACGGTCAACCGGAAGCAGCGCCAAAAGGGGGAAACTTTTCAGTTGGCGACAATACAACCAGGACCCCAGGACCGGGCCGCGTCGGCCTCGAAAACTTGAGCCTCACTTTCGTTCACTGAGACTCAAGTTAGGGTTTGGCCGTAATCCCGCAGAAGGTGCTTTATTGCCACTGGCAGTCCTGCACTTGTGACAGAACAGAGATCTCGCGAAACTATGCCTCCAGTCGAATCAAACTCGTTGACACGCCGCCTTGTGACAGAAGTGTATGCACTCTGATGGTGGAGACGCATACACACTGGTGCTCTTCCAGGGCGTACTTCGCGCGTTCCATATCGACCTTCTTCTTGGCCGCGAACCTTTTGCTGACCTGATAACAAGCTGAGGAACGGGCCTCGAGGTACTCGCTGAGCCCGGCTTCAAAAGCTCGTGCCAAGTCAATACAGATTGGGCACTCCATATCTACTCCCTTCCAGCGTTCTGCTGGACAAACCAAAGCATCGATGCAGCCGTGATTCAAAAACTGCGTAAGATTTCGATCAAAGTGATTGGCAAGCCAGGGAAAGAATGTTCACCTGTGAAGTCTTCGACAAAAGTCAGGCTGCCAACCCATGGTATGTCCGGCTTATTCACTGAAAAACTGGCATGATGGGCTTGTCACACTGGCCTGAACGACGTCCGGCTCTGTTTTCGACTCACGGGTAGACCCTTGTTTGCATCGCAAGTCTT
>PLST01000546.1 GCA_003164255.1 Acidobacteriaceae bacterium
GCATTTTTCGCCGGCCCGATTTGCTGAATCGGATACCAGTACTGGCTGAAGGTTTTTGTCTCATACGGCTGCATCCACGCGAAGTCAGGTTGATTGTCGGTGTAGGCGCCGGCCATCAACTCGATATAGGGTCCGTCTTCGTCAGTCAGATTTCGATCCCACGCGTATCCGAATTCGGC
Source organism: Acidobacteriaceae bacterium (assembly GCA_003164255.1). Classification (GTDB taxonomy): domain Bacteria; phylum Acidobacteriota; class Terriglobia; order Terriglobales; family Acidobacteriaceae; genus Telmatobacter. The sequence goes on from PLST01000546.1 coordinate 180, forward strand.
GTTTCCCCAGGTCCACAGTTTCTTACCGGGCGCAACAAGGTGATTCGAAGTGTGAACCACTCCCGCCCGACGCGCGTGGTCGTATCCGCCGCTGAAATCGTACTTCGACTGCGTAACCATATAAGAAGTGGGTACCGGAATATTTTTGTACCAGGAGATATCGGTCCCCGGACTGTAATCGACGCCGTAATAGCTGCCACGCGCAACCGGGAATGATGTGACGGCGCGTTTAGCGTGATCCGCAACAAAGGTGACATCGGATGGAAAAAATGCCTGATATCGATCGTGGACGTGAACCGCTACATTGGCCCACCAAAGGAAAGTCTGCGGCAGGGGAGTGCGGTTATAGAGCCTGACCTTGGCCTCGACAAGCGCTGTGCCGGGAGCGAGGTGGATGCCGACCATGCCTTTCATGCGCAGCATCGGGTCGTGCTCACTTAGCCAGACCGTCCAACTGCCATCGGCGTGCTCTTCAGTGGCTGAGTGAACAGGCATGTAGGTGGATGGCCGGTGATGCTGAGGCCAGTTGAATTCAACACCGCCAGAGATCCAGGGGCCGAGCAGTCCCACGAGCGCCGGCTTGATGACGTGCTGGCGATAGAAAAAGTCGTACTGGTTTGTCTTGTCGAGTCCGGCGTGAATGCGGCCGCCGATCTCGGGAAGAATCATGAGCTGAATGAATTCGTTTTCGAGAAAAATAGCCTTGTAGGCTTTGTCCACTCTCTCCAGCGCAACACGATCGATAAATGGATTCGGATAAACTTTTCCGCTGCTACCCTGATAAACCCGCTTCTCAAGAAACATCGGGTTCGGGTCCGCATCCTGCACTGGGTAGGTGGGGATCGTGACCAACTCTTCCCAGCAGCGGACTCCGTCAGCAGTGTAGGTCTCGTTCAACTAGTCCGTGCCTCCGGGCAGTTTATTGCGATTGCAAACATGTGTGAGCAAACTCAGTGCGCGCCGGCAGTCTGGGCTGCGCTCATTTTTTCGCGCATGCGCTTCTCGGCGTCTGCGCCCCAATACTTGCAATCAAGGCGGATGAAGACTGAAGAGTACGGAATCGTCATGTTGCTCTTGAGCACCAGCACATGAAACTGGCTGCCGGTTGCGCCGATGTCGGCAATGATCTTGTCGTGAAGAACGTGTTCGATGGGATAGTTGCGAAGAACTTCCGCGATCCGGCTGCGATAGGCAGACGCGCCGGGGGAGTCCTCATCGGGGACAAAGGGCAACTCCGCATCCATATATATGTCGGGCCGCACGTGGATGGAGCCGTTGACCGTCTTTAGAACGTATTGAACAACGTCGATCTGGTCGGAATTTGTTTCGACGGTTTCCACGCCCGGTGAGCTTTGCAGGGGGTAGGCGGAATCAACAACGAGAATCCAGTTGCGGTGACCCATCAGCGGCATTTCTTGAGCAACCTTGGCCTTCCAAGCTGAAGGCGCCGCAGGCGGGGCTGCGTGGGCTGCTGCAAAAGCAAGGATCAGGCAGAAAGCGGCGGCGATTCTGCGCATAGAAAATAAACCTCCGAGAAGATCGGGAGAAGTATACCGCTCCGGTCAGACATGAAGGATCACGTGAAAGCCGGAGCGCGGCAGGATCCCCTGGCTGCTTGATGTCAGGAAGCGTCAGATCGACAGTCGCGCCATCCAGGCCGCCAGTGATCGCTGGTCAGCATCGCCGGCAGCGTGGGCTTCCTTCACATTGCGGCGGTCAACCTCAGGACGATTCTGGCTGAGCTTGAACTTTCCCTCGATGCGCGTAATCGGAATTCGAAAGCCAACGATGCCGGCAAGCATGGTGCGTCGGAACCCTTCAGGCAGCTGACTCCACTGTCGAGCGTATGCAGGCTCATTGGCCTCGATCAGGCCTTCAAGAAGTGCAGCGTTGCCTTCATCGTCCTCCACGGTCTCCAGAACTCCATAGGCGTGGACAGCAATGTAATTCCAGGTTGGAACGGAGAGTTCCTCGGCGTAGAGCGTGGGAGAAACGTAGCTGTGCGGCCCGCTGAAGACGACCAGAGTTTCATTGCCGGCGAGCGGCTTCCAGTGCGGATTAGCTTTTGCGAAGTGGCCTTCGATAAGGCCGTGTTCGCCTTCGTCCTTGACCACCAACGGAAGATGAGTGGCCTGCGGAGGCACGCCTGGAGAGTCCGCAACCTGGGTGCCGAAGAGGATGGCGAAGGGCCACGCCCGCATGGCTTCGATTAAGACAGCGCGATCGAAAACCTGGTTGAATTTTGGCGTATACATGCGGCCCTTCCTGGAGTCTTGATTCCAAGGTTCGTTAAAGAAAACGCTNNCCCCTGCGGGCTGTCTTTCGAACTACTTCGATCCATCGAATTGTTCAACGAACTTCAGACTCACCACCCTAGGCGGCCTTGGTTTGCGCGAGTCGCCGCACCGACAGAACCGTGATGTCGTCTTCCTGTCCGAAATCCTTGGCCGCATCGGCAACATAAAAAGCAGTCTGATTGCTCAGGTTGTGAACGCGATCAAATCCGAAGAGCTCGCCCGATGGACGCCGGGCCTCAACCACCCCATCCGACATCAAAAGCAGTCGGTCGCCGGGGTGCAGATAGAGCTGCACCTCTTCATAAGTGATGTCCGGCAACACTCCCAAAGGCAGGCCACCCGGCAGCGCGATCTCCTGGCTGTTCAGATAGGGAGGAACGTGGCCCGCATTCGCCAGCACGATTTCGCCATTCGCGCCAAACCACACAGCCTGGCAGGTGGTAAAGCTCTCGCTGCCGGTCAGAACGCGATTCAGCGAAGCAAGAATCCTGCCTGGACTTCGCTCGGGCGTTCGCCGCAGCGCACCCATCAGCATTGACACATTCATGGCTGCCTGCAGACCCTTGCCAGCTACGTCTCCAATCACCACCAGCAGCCCGCCGTCGCCGGTTGACTGCACATGAAAGAAGTCTCCGCCCACCTCGTTTGCGGGACTGTAGACCGAATCCACTTCAAATCCAGGAGTGGCGATTTTTTCATGGGGAATCATGAGTTCCTGCACGCTTCGTGCCGCGGCCAACTCGCTTGACGCTCGCTCCTGATCGCGGTGAATCCGCAGGAACCGGATAAAGATAATCAGCACGATGACCAGGATGCCGGTGAAGTCGGCGATCGACGCAAAATGGATGGGAATGGGTCCGGCCTGGATAGTGAGCAGCGATGTGTACGCTCGCCCGCTAAAGTCGCTCATTCCGGCGGTGAAAACGGGCTCAATCAGGCCAACCCCGGTCAGCACCAGCGGAATCAAAAGCAAGCCAGCCTCAAAATTACGCCGCACGGTAGCCGCAATCAGGGTGCTGAAGATGAACAACAACCATCCCAGGACCCACACGATGCAGAACAGCATGATGAAGAGCAGCAGTACGCCGATGGCCTTGCTGTGACCAACCAACAGCAGCGTCGGCCCCACCCCGGCAAGCACCGGCGCGGTATATCGGAGCAGCCGGATCTGCCAGCGCACCCACCACTTTTCAGGCCGGAGCGCGAGAAATGCAATCAGGAATTCAAAGTACAGATAGCAGCTGATGAGTACCAGTTGCAGCACCACGGCCGCGTACCAGAGGCTGTCGAGCCAGGCGGAACTGCCGGCGAGCTCAACAAAGCCGATGGGCGCCTGCAAGAGCTCATGGAGGGCAAGCCAGAGATATTCAATGTGGCCTTTTTGCGCGAAGTACAGTGCAAACAAAAAGAACGCAAGCACCAGCAGAAGAATGGAATCGACCAAACGCGGAAGGCGCTCGAACAGGCTTCGTGCAGTCCAAATCTGCAATACGCGGTTCAGGTCTTCCCGATCGCCAAGGTAGAGGGTGCGATTCGAGAAAAAGCTCGTGTAAGAACTGTAACCGAAGGGAATATAGAGGGTGCGAACCACCAGGACCAGCGAGGTATCAGTCGGCGCCAGATTCAGGTCGTAGAGCCGTGAAATCTGCTGGTAGTGCTGGGGCGCGTTTCCATGCGGTCCCTCAGGGTTAATCAGCTTTCCGTTAGCGAATACATCCACGCCCGGGCCGCTCGATCCGATCCCGAGGGATGTGTTTTGTGACACCGGCAGATCCACCAGAAGCGTAAGCGGCCCATGGTTGGGAGCCAGTTGGATGTGGAGCCGGAACCAGGCATACCGCTGCTTGCCGGAATGGGGATTGAAATCTGAAGCTTTCGGGGCAGTCTTGCCCGCAACCTCGTCTTCGTCGGGGACGTCCGCCATCGAACCTTTCGCGTCCCTCACGGCCCACTGGGAGTCGTCAAACCCCGGCGATATGGCACCCGGGTCGGCCGTGATCCCCACCCTCCAGCCCTTATCCAGCATCACGGGGGAGCCTAGCCCGGAGGCATCGAAGGACGAACTGGGCGCAGGTGCATGAGCGATATGGGGATGAAGTTGGGCCTTTGGCGGCGTTTTCGACGGCGGGTCGGCCGTAGAGCTGCCTGACTGGGCAGGCAGTTGCATCGACACAAAGGATGCGGCCAGGGCCATGCTCAAGATCGTCCGGCGCAAGAATCCTCCCCGCAAATTCGTCCTTTCCACTCTAATTCAGAAGGATGCAGCCGGAAAGCAGATCCATCGGTTGAGGGAGCGAAAAGGCTCTGCCCCGGCGTTTACCGAATTATTCTCGCCAGTTGTTACCAAAGCAGCAGATACTAACGTCTAAAGAGTGCGGAAATGCGGGACAATAGGAACAACAGCTCCGTACCCCATTCATCCCGGCGCTTTTTGCCGGGATGAGTGGGACAGATCGACAGCCGACGCGCCGGAGGTGAGGTCATGAAGCCAGGGAACAACGGCATTCGTACAGCAGTGCTGGCAGGGTTGGTGCTGGCATTGGCCACAGCTTTGGCGGCACAGTCGTCCGGGACGAACTCGACCGGGCCAAATGCGTCCGGAACTGACACCACCGCGGCGAATCCGCCCTTAGCTCAGCCGGCTCCGGGTACGACCCCCGTGGGCGCCGACGCTCCCGCGCCGACCGCAACCAAACAGCCGGCCAGCACCGCGCCCGCCGGCAAAGATTCGCCCGACACCAAGTCTTCAAAGAAGCCCGCGCCTGGAACAGAGCCCGTAGGCGGGGACATACCTGCCAAGGACGTCGATCCTGACAAGGTAGTCGCCGTCGGCAGCGAGATGGCCAAGATCAAGCCCGGCAGCATCGAGGATGTGAACGCGGTCGGCAACCGCGACATCGGGGCCCGGGGACTCGGCAACTGGTACTCCACCGACACCGAAATCAAGATGGGCAAGAGCTATGCCGACGAAGTTGAAAAGAGCTCCAAGTTCATCACCGATCCATTGATCGACGAGTACGTCAATCGCATCGGCCAGAACATCGTCAAGAACTCCGATTGCAAGGTGCCCTTCACCATCAAGGTCATCGATTCTGACGAAATCAACGCTTTCGCCCTGCCCGGCGGATTTTTCTACGTCAACTCCGGGTTGATTCTCAACGCGGATGAGGAAGCTGAACTGGCCGGCGTAATGGCCCACGAAACCGCGCATGTCTGCGCACACCACGCCGTCCGCGAGATGACGCGGCTCAACTATGCGCAGTTGGGCACTATTCCGCTCATCTTTATCGGCGGCTGGACCGGATACGGCATCTACGAAGCCGCTTCGATCGCCATTCCTATCACCTTTATGAAGTTCTCGCGCGAGTTTGAGTCGCAGGCCGACTACCTTGGCGTGCAATACATGTACCGCGCCGGCTATGATCCCCAGGCGTTTATCACCTTCTTCGAAAAGATCCAGGCGCTTGAAAAGCGCAAACCAGGCGCAGTAGCCAAGGTATTCGCCGACCATCCCCAAACGCCCGACCGCATCCTTCACTCCCAGGAGGAGATTGCCAGAATCCTGCCCGCGAAGGACGAATACATGGTCACTACATCGGAGTTCGACGATGTGAAGGCGAGGCTGGCGCGCATTGAGAACAAGCGTCGCCTTACTGACACCAAGGGCGTCACCAGGCCTTCGCTGCGCCGCGCAGGCACCTCGACAGGCGATCCCACCGGCAGCAGCGGCAATGGCGGAAGCCAGACCAGCAGCACCGACCCCAACTCCAGCGGCGACGACAAGCCAACTCTGCATCGCCGCGACGATTCGAACTAACCGTCCGCTCCAACGAAAGCAGCGCCGGTCTCCTCACCGGGGCCCCCGGCGACAGGTCTTCGTCGCTGGGGTGGTTGACCGGCTGTCCTGAGGGACTCGCGGCCCTCAGCTTGGGACCGGCAGTTTTGTCTGCAATGAACGCCACACCACGGACCTGGCTGCAAAAAGAGGTTTTGAAAGGGCGCGGCTTTAGACGCGCCGCAAATTGCGCACATGGAACGAGGGCTTTAGCCCCCGAGGGATGTTTTTCACCAATCATCAGGCGGGTGCCCCCGGTCCCTGGCATTTGGGGACCGGGGATAGAGGCGACGGGTGGGCTGGCATAAACTCCGCCTCGAGCTTTGTTTCAGGGCACGGCTTCAGCCGTGCCGCAAACGCGGCAATTTGAACGAGGGTTTTAGCCCCCGAGGGATGCTTTTCCGGAGGGAGCGTGAGGCTTCAGCCTCACGAATAGGCCGCTTCGATTCAGCCGGGCTTCAGCCCCGGGCCTTTCCTCCAAATACCGGACCAAGCACGCAA
>PLST01000241.1 GCA_003164255.1 Acidobacteriaceae bacterium
ACCTGGAAGTTCTTGTCCACGGTGTGCGTCGACACATAGATGGGCGCAAAGTGGAAGAACACATCCTTATACATCAGGTCGTCCTGGAAGTGGTTGCTCTGCGGAGTGTCGACCTTCTCGTCAGGCGTAATGCCGCCGCCGCCATAGACCGTGCGCCCCGCGTCCGTCAGCTTCACTTCCTGGTTGGTCGAGTTCGAGGGTAGAGCGCCCGCATGGTTGTAGTAGTAGTCATAAAGCGAAACGCCCGCATAGTTCCGCTGGATCAGTCGGCCCGACGGTGTGTAGTAGTGGTAGGTGGTCAGAGCCAGGCCCGTATTCTCGCTCAGGTTGTAAACCGTCTGCACCAGCCCCTTGCCGAACGTGGTTTCTCCCACAATCAGCGCGCGGTCGTGATCCTGCAGCGCGCCTGAAACAATCTCAGCCGCTGAAGCTGTACCGCGATTCACCAGCACCACGATCGGAAACGCCTTGCCGCCGTTGCCATGGGAGGCCGTGTAGTTCTGGTCGGGATAGGCGCGTCCGCGCTGCGAAACGATGGTCTGCCCCTTGGTCAAAAGGTGGTCGCAGACATCCACAGCCTGGCTCAGCAGGCCTCCCGGATTGTTGCGCAGATCAAGCACCAGCCCCTTCAGATCGCCAAAGCCACTCACGGCCGCAGTGATCTCGTCGCCCGTGGTCTCCTGGAACTGCGTCAGATGGATGTAGCCGATGCCGGGACGAATCTCGTACTTCAAATCAACTGAGGGATGGGGGATCTCGTCGCGAACCAGGTCAAACGACAACGGCGCCGTTTGGCCGGTACGGATGGTCGTTACCAGCACATGGGTGCCCTTGGGTCCCTTCAGTGCTTTCGCCACCAGGTCTGACGTCCAACCGTCGGTGCTCTTGCCGTCCACTGAGGCGATGATGTCGCCGGGGTGGATGCCGGCCCGGAACGATGGCGTGTCCTCATAAGGTGTAATCACCACCACCTTGTTGGCCTGCTGCTGGATGACCATGCCCACACCGTAGTAGTGGCCAGTCTGGTCTTCCCGCAGCCGGGCATAGGCTTTGGGATCGTAAAAATTGGAGTGTGGATCGAGTACGCGGAGCATGCCCGGAATCGCTCCGTCGTAGATTGCTGTGTCGGCCTTGTCGCCGTTGATGGGCTCAGCGTAGTTGTGTTCCACCTGCGAATACACATCGGCGAACGACTTCAGGCTGTCGCGGAGCTGGCTCTCGTCGGTCGCGCTTTGCGCTCCGACACGGCGCTGCAACAAGCTGCCGGCGACGGCGCAAGTAACGAAAAAGAACAGCAGTGCGAAAAGTGCGCGGCGGGCACGGGGAGTCATCGTAGGACGGAACCTCCGAACGGCAATTGCGGCAGGCGGCAATTTGCGGATCTCCAATTCACCGCCTTGAAGCTCCTCCGGACAACTGCCGGAACGCTCCCTGAGATGAATTTGCCTTGCCCGAACCTGGCAAGGCAAACAAAACTGGCTATCCACTTGCGTGGCTCCGCAGAGCCGTATTGGTGCTAGTGTAGCACCGGAATGTTTGACTCCGGCATACACCATTCGGGTAGCTTCTACCCCCCTGTCAGGGTCGGAAACCGCCAAAGACAGGGGCGCCGGCCCGGAATTTGAGTCAATTCAGGCTCTGGACCCGCCTTGCCGGACTTGCCTCCACCCTGCTCACCTCCGCGAAAACGTCTCCGGGAATCGCGCCCCTGCTGCCCAGCCATTTACAATGACGTCTATGCCACAGGGGTCGTTTTTCGCCCCGCTTGGCGTGTGCTGACTTATATGACCCTGAGATTTCTTCGCATTCCCGCAGCCTTCGTGCTAAGCACGGCGCTGCTTGCCGGTCCCACCTGGGTCCATGCCCAAAGTAACATCGCGCCCCAGAGCCCCTATGGCGGCACCACGGTCGAGGACATCATCGCCCGGGTGAACGACCAGATCATCACGCGCTCTGACTATGACCGCGCCCTGGCGGAAATGGACCAGGAGGCTCGCCAGCACGGCGCAAGCACGCTCCAGGAGATCTCCGCGGCGCACAAAGATCTGCTGCGCAACCTCATCGACCAGCAACTCTGGCTTTCAAAGGGCAAGGAACTGGGCATCAACGGTGACACCGAACTCATCAAGAAATTGGATGAGATTCGCAAGCAATACCATCTCGACACCATTGAAGATCTCGAGAAGGCCGCCAAGGATCAGGGCGTATCGTTTGAGGACTTCAAGGCCAATATCCGCAACGGCATCATCACCCAGGAAGTGATGCGCGAGGAGGTTGGATCCACCCTCCGCTTCACGCCGGGCGAAGCGGAACGTTACTACCAACAGCACAAGCAGGACTACTCGCAGCCTGAGAGTGTTCGGTTGAGCGAGATCCTCATCTCCACCGGCACCGGCGACGATGCGAAGATGGCTGCGGCCAAGGCTAAGGCAGACGACATTGAGACCCGGTTGCACGCTGGAGGCGACTTCAGCGCGCTGGCAAAATCGTTCAGCGACGGTCCCACCGCCGCGCAGGGCGGCGATCTGGGCGACTATCAGCCCGGCGCACTGCCCAAGGCGCTCGAGGACAAAACCTTTCCGCTCAAGGCGGGCCAGGTTACCGATCCGATTCTCACTCGTCAGGGCTACATCATTCTTAGGGTCAATCAGCACGTCCCAGGCGGCCCGCGGCCATACAAGGACGTTCAGGAGCAGGTTGAAAACGACTTCTACATGAGCCGCATGGAGCCCGCAATTCGCGCCTATCTCACCAAGCTCCGCGAAGATGCGTTCATTGACATCAAGCCCGGCTATACCGACTCAGGCGCAAGCCTCAACGAAACCAAGCCGGTCTATAGCGCTTATGTTCCGCCCGCGCCCAAGAAGAAGGCCAAGGTGGAGCGCACCCGCTATCGCGAAACCGAACACACCTTCCGGCAGAAGTCTCCGCAGGCAGCTGCGCCGGCACCCGCACCGCCGCCGGCTGCGGCGGCAAAGCCCGCTGTGGTTAAGGCGGGGCTCTTCAAAAAGAAGTCAAACTCAACTACATCTGCGACGGAGAAGCCGGGCAAGAAAGAAAAGATTCGTTATGGACAAAAGCCGCGTGAATCGCTGCCCGCTGCGCCCAACGGCACCGTCGAGAACGCCGGGGCCTTGCCGGAGCAAGCCTCCGCTGCCGATCAGCCGGTAAATCCGCTTGAGGCGGCCGCGCCTACCGTGAAGACTCGTTACAGCACGCGCGCCAAGGCTCCCAAACAGCCCAAGTTCGGTCTTCAGCCCGATGCATTGACGCCTGCGGCCGCTGATGCGGCAGAGGTTGCCGATCGGGAAACCCAAAACAGCCCCCTGGGACTTGGCGGCGACACGGCCACCAAGAAGAAGAAGAAGGCCACGACCGACGAGGGAAAAACCAGGCTCGCAGACAAGAAGAAGGAACCCGAGACCCCGCAGACTCAGCCACAATTCACGCCGGCTCCCCAGGAGCCCGGAGCGCCTGCGCCTGCCCACTAGGCCTCTGACCGCATGTTTTTTGTACCATCTCCGTGCCCCATCCTTTCGCCTTTTTCCTGGCGAAAGGGTGGGATAGCATGAGCCTCAAAGCACGAATTCACGCGGTCACAGACCTAGTGTCCCGAATTCGAAGTTCGTTAAACAAATATTCGTTGGTTTCTGTCAGGGCACGACTACAAAGGAAGAGAAAAACTCCTGCGAAGCCGGATTAAGTGTCAGGGCACGACTTCAGTCGTGCCGAAAAGGACGCAAAACGAATGGGCTTTAGCCCCTGCTAATCACCACCCCGCAATTGCCTTTTTCCGAACCCTCTTTAGCCCCCGAGGCACAGCGCAACGGCCTGCACCATTTCGGACTCCGCTCTTCGATACTTTTGCGTCCTCAAGCCATATCCTGATCGGTGGAAACAGGACTCGTCGGACCATCACAGTTGGTTCTAAGATTCATGATCCAGATCATGACGTGCCGATGGGATTATGCCAGCCGCCGTCTGCCGCGATCAATGCATCAGCCTGTTTCGGCCCCCATGTGCCGCGCCTGTAAGGGCGAACGCGGGGGTGGTGCTTGATTACCTGGTCCACCACCATCCATGCGGCTTCCACCGCGTCCTCGCGTGTAAACAATCCACCGTCCCCCTTCATGGCATCGCCTAAAAGCCGCTCGTAGGGCGATTCTTCTCCTGGCTCCTCGTCCAGTAAATAAAGCTCTTTCTGTTCTCCGATAAACTCCTCGCCCGCAAGCTTCACGCGAGCGGCGAGTCCGATCTCTGCGTTAGGTGAGAGCCGGAAACGAAGATAATTCCCCTTCCCCGTAGCTGCCGCTGCGTCCGCAAAGAGCTTCTGCGGTGGCGGCTTCAGCTTTACCAGAACTTCGGTTGCTGTAGCGGGCAGATATTTTCCAGAGCGCAGATACCACGGCACACCATCCCAACGCCAGGAGTCGATGAACAGCCGAACCGCGCAATACGTCTCCACGTCGGAGTTCTTTGCGACGTCGTCCTCCTGCCGATAGCCGTTGTATTGACCACGAACCATATCGGCAGGTTTCAAAGCACGCATCGCTTTGAGCACGGTCGCCTTCTCAGTTTGCACTTCTACGAAATGCCGGCCTGCTGGCGGTTCCATGGCAAGCAGCGCGACGATCTGGAACAGATGATTCTCGATGACGTCCCGCAAGCAGCCGGCCGACTCGTAAAACGCGCCGCGCCCTCCCACGCCAAAGCTCTCACTCAAGGTGATCTGCACACTCGAGATGTAATTTCGGTTCCAGATAGGTTCAAGGAATGAATTGGCGAAGCGGAAGTAGAGAATATTCATGATCGCTTCTTTGCCGAGGAAGTGGTCGATACGAAAAATCGAATCTTCAGGGAAAACCGAACGCGCCACCTGGTTCAGCGCACGAGCCGACGCCAGGTCGCGGCCAAACGGCTTCTCCACAATCACCCGCGCATTCTTCGCCAACCCCGCCGCGCCTAAACCTTTGATCACTGTTCCAAAAAGCGAAGGTGGAATCGCAAGATAATGTGCAGGTCGGCTTGCTTTCCCAAGCGATTCCTTGATCGCCGCAAAGGTACTGCTGTCGTTATAGTCTCCGCTCACATATTTCAGCAGCGACAGAAGGTGATCGAAGGCGCGCTTGTTATCGATCCCGCCCGATTGCTTGATGCTCTGCGTGACTCGTCTCCGCAGTCGCTCCAAACTCCATTTGGGAAACGCGACGCCGATGATCGGGACGTTCAGGGTTCCGCGTTTCACCATCGCATAGAGTGCGGGGAAAATCATCTTGTGGGCCAGATCGCCCGTCACGCCATAAACCACAAGAGCATCTGAATGAACGGTGCGCATGAGGCGCCCTCCTCTTCGGTGGTCATGTTCTTGAGGCCGCCCACCTTGGCTCGTAGTCACGATCATAGCTTGCAGGCGTTTCTTTCAATTGCAATGAGGATCAGACCGTGCATTTCTCGAATCGCAGGAAAATGACCGTCATCTATTTAAATCGAATGGACACCTGCATTTCCTCATCTGACTTCTGCGACATGCTTCAGAGACACCACCCAGCGCCCCGCCCAAAACTGATCTCTGATTTAAGCCTGCGCCAAAACTCGCTAATTACCTGCAAAAACACGCCAAAAACGACCAAAATTGCACCTTAAGCGCATCATGTGTCGTCAAGCGCGCGTCATTTCCTTAAGAAAACGTCGTGTTGGTTCTGAACATTTCACAACCCCTCCGATGCACCTGCCAAATCGCCGCGTCTCAGTTGCTGTTTTGCGCCCAAATCAACTCTCCATAGCCGCTGGAAAACATTGTGCGTGCAAAATGCGCTTCCAGAAATCCACCGTCCCGCAAAGAGTCGGGGTGCCCCCGGTCCCTCGCACTTGGGGACCGGGGATAGGTCCTCCTCCATGGGTGGTTGTGCGATGGGTGGGACAGAATGACGGCCAGTTCCCCGTACTCACGGGTCCACTCTGTTTTTGAAATGCAGGCTGCATGCGTTAACCTTCTGGGCAGAATGAAAGATATCTATATTGCCGATCTGAGTTCATTTGATGAGGGAAAACCATTTGATGGTTTCTTCCTTGTTTTGTCGAAGCAGCAACGACTCACGAAGACCAACAAGCCCTACCTTAACCTGATTCTCGGCGACAAGACTGGTCAGCTTGAGGGGCGCGTCTGGGAACCGGGCGACCCGCGCATCGCGAGGGATTTTGACAAGGGCGACGTAGTGAAAGCCCGGGGCAGTGCGTCACGCTTTGATGACCGGATACAGATGAAGATTGATCAGCTCCGCGTGGCCACGCCGCTCGAAGTGGACAAGGCAGACCTTCTGCCTTCAACAACCTACGACGTGGCGGCGCTCTGGAGCCAACTTCAAGCGGCCGTGAACAGCGTCGGGAATCCAGACTTGAAGTTGCTGTTGAACACGATTCTTGCGGATCAGGCGATTGCCGGCGCTTATCGCGAGGCGCCGGCAGCAAGGCAGCTTCATCACGCGTGGCTGGGCGGTCTTCTCGAGCATGTTGTGAGCCTGCTGGGACTGGCGGATCGCGTTGCCGCGCACTATCCGCTGCTTGATCGCGATCTGCTTTTGACCGGCGTGGTCCTTCACGATATCGGCAAAATCCGCGAGCTATCCTGGGGCGTTGGATTCGACTACACGATTGAAGGCAC
>PLST01000287.1:0-2895 GCA_003164255.1 Acidobacteriaceae bacterium
CGCGCGCGGCGGATGAGCTGCGGTGCGCCGTCGACGATGGCCGCGACCGAGTCGTCGCAGCGCTGAAGAATTTCTCGATCGTGCATCAGGAACGCGTCGGCAATGGCGCCCAGGCGCGCGCGGGCTTCGTCGTTGTCAATGGCGATGGGTTCTTCGCTCAGATTGGCTGAGGTCATCACCAGGGCCTGGAGCCGGCCGTCAGCAAAGAGCAAATGGTGCAGTGGCGCATAGGGAAGGAACAAGCCAAGCCAGGGAATGCCGGGCGCCACGGTCGCAGCAATCGTGGAGCCAGCGCGCCGTTCGGCAAGGACGATTGGCCGTGCAGGAGTGGTGAGAAGTTTTTCTTCCGCTTCCGTCAGGTCGCACAAAACGCGCGCCGCATCCAGATCGCGCACCATCACGGCCAGCGGCTTTCCATAACGATGCTTGCGCGCGCGCAGTCGCATCACGGCGGCTTCGTTGGTCGCATCGACGCACAAATGAAATCCGCCTATGCCCTTGATGGCGAGAATCTCTCCGGCAGCGATGCGGGCGATGGCTGCTGCAACAAGGTCCTCGGCGGCAATCACCGCACCATCTGCGGAGGCGAGCGAAAGCTGCGGCCCGCAGTCCCAGCATGCATTGGGCTGCGCATGGAAGCGCCGGTTGGCCGGATCGTCGTATTCCGCCTGGCAGGCGGCGCACATAGTAAAGCGCGCCATCGAAGTTTGCGGCCGGTCGTAGGGAATGCGGCGGGTGATGGTGAAGCGCGGCCCGCAGTTTGTGCAATTGAGAAAGGGATATCGATAGCGGCGGTCTCCAGGATCAAGCAGCTCGCGCAGGCAATCAACGCAGGTTGCAGCGTCAGCCGGAATTCCCGTCGAAACGCGGCCAAGCACTTCGCTGGCAACAATGCGGAAACCCGTCTCGCCGATGGGTGCGAGGTTGCGCACGGCAACGGAGTCAATACGTGCAAGCGGCGGAGGCTCTAAGCGGAGACGCGAAAGAAACGCTTCGATCGATGCTGACTCACCCTCGATTTCGATGGTCACGCCATCCGTGTCGTTCGAGATTGCACCGGCCAAATGTTCTTCCTGAGCGAGTCGATACACAAACGGGCGAAACCCAACGCCCTGCACCACGCCGCGGACGACGACACCGCGCCGAGTCAATTTTTGTTGAATTTCCTCGCTCACAACTTTGCCTCGCGCTCAAGCATAGGGCCGGAGTCCAGCATAGCGCATGACCAACCCTCTCCACCGCAAGCATTTACAGAAGACCGATTTCAACCGCGCCTCAATTACACATCTTGAGCAACCAATTCACGCTTCCGCTGCTCAAATCACAAGCGGCAAGATGCGGCAATGACCGCTCACTGGCACTCGCGTCCGTGGAAAGAATTACCTGACCCAGCGTAAATTTCCCTCTTGTCAACTCTTGTTGCGATTGCCTTGTGTTCGAGCTTTCAGGAGCAAAGGAGATCGAGATGAAGAAAATTTTGTTGATGGCTGTTCTGATGAGCCTGGCGACTTTCAGCCGCGCGGCGGATAGTCCCATGGATGCAACCAGCGACCGCCTTGCACAGGCCGGCGCCGTAATGCACCAGATCATGGCCGCTCCCGACAAGGGCATCCCCGAAGAAGTCATCGACCATGCCAAGTGCATCGCCGTTGTGCCTCACATGTTGAAAGGCGGACTCATCTTTGGCGCTGAGGCCGGACGCGGCGTGGCTACGTGCCGCACACCGAATGGATGGAGCGCGCCCGCATTCTTTGCCATCACCGGCGGCAGTTGGGGTTTGCAGATCGGCGTGGAAGGTGTGGACCTGGTGATGATTGTGCAGAGCGACAAGGGCATGCAGAGACTGCTCTCGAGCAAGTTCCAGCTGGGCGCGGATGCCAGCGTTGCCGCCGGCCCAGTGGGCCGTCATGCTTCAGCCGACACCGACTGGAAGATGAATGCGGAGATTCTCACCTACTCGCGNNACGCCTCCGGCACAGCCGTTCCTCGATGCGGTAAGCAACGCGAAGGCGCAGGCTGCGGCGCGGTAAGCCGAGACCGGCACCGATCTCAAAACATAAACTCCTGTGCGCGGCCCGAACAAGTTTCCGACCGCGCGCCAACCTTGAAGGAGGGCATACGTGCTCCGAACCGTTGTGTTTGTGCTGGTGATGCTCTGGCTTGTCGGATTCGTCCTGCACGTGGCCGGGAGCCTGATTCATATCCTCCTCGGCATTGCGCTGGTTGTCCTTGTCGTGGACATGATCAAGAGCAGCCGGAGCACCGCATAGACGGCACAGCGCTGAACATGCGGCGAACGCGGCCCGGCTGCTAACCTGCAATGAGTGAACAAAAACGAATTGACCAATCGGGCACGAGCCGGAAACCTGCTGGTCACCCTGGGGATTCTCTTCTTTTGCTGCGCGACGTCGCAGATCGTGGCTGCCCAGCAGGTTGACAGCGCAGCGATCCTCAAAGAGATTGATGCGGCCGTGAAGGCGCGGTTCGATGGAATCCAGGGCTACACCGACACGGAGTACTATGCTGTCTTCAGAAGCGGGGACGCAGTGCATCCCGTGGCCGAGATGACGGTAAAAACCACCTACAACCGGGACACGGGAAAGTCCTACGCGATTATCTCCGAGAGCGGCTCTTTGCTCGTCCGCAACTTGGTGTTGAGTTCGGTGCTCGACAATGAGAAGCACGTAAATGACCCCAGTGTGCGCGAGGGAACGTGGTTTACCACGGCCAACTACGAAATGACCGTGAACCCCGGAGGCACCCAGACGATGGATGGGCGCAATTGCGTGGCGCTGACCATCAAACCGCGGCGAAAAGAGCCCTATCTTCTTGATGGAACACTCTGGGTGGACGCCGAAGACGGCAGAATTGTGCACATTGAAGGAACGGCCTCAA
>PLST01000287.1:2954-5555 GCA_003164255.1 Acidobacteriaceae bacterium
TGCCATTGGCGACTGGAAGCTCGATGCCGCTCTAGGCTCCTGCCTGCTCCTCGGACTGCGTCACGGCTTCGATTACGATCACCTCGCCGCCATCTCAGACATCACCGCCGTGCAGAAGAACTGGCGCAGCGGATTGCGCCTCGGAATGACCTACGCGCTCGGGCATGCATGTACGGTGGCCGCCCTCGGCATCGCCGTTCTCGAACTCCACATGGGCCTGCCTGAGGGGCTTGACCACTGGACTGAACGGCTGATCGGACTCACGCTCATCGTTCTCGGCATTGGCGTGGTGGCCGGCATTCTGCGCAAGGACGCGCACGGTCACCGGCACAGCCGCATCGAAAGCCGCCTCGCCATCGCCATCAACGGTGTATTGTGGACGGCCTGGAGAGTGCGTCTGCTGTGGAAACCCGACGCGCCCAAACCAGATCGCTTCCAGTGGATGTACAACGGGAAGTCCGTTTTTGTCATCGGCATTCTGCATGGCGTGGGCGCTGAAACGCCTAGCCAGCTGGCGCTGTTCTTTCTCACCGCCAACCTGGGCGGAACGTCGCGCGGCCTGCTGGGGCTTACCGCATTCGCAGTGGGGCTGGTGGCGATGAATGCACTCATGACAGCATCCATGGGCGGTGCATTCTCGGCCGGCGGCCAACATCCCCGCTTCTACCATGTGATTGCCTGGACGGGCGCAGCCTACAGCTTCGTGATCGGATGCATTTTCCTGTTCGGCATCTCCGACCGGCTGCCAACCCTGGGATAGAAACTGCTCGCCGGGTCGCCCGCTCCGCCCGGGCATTGATCCCCTCGTTTTCCACACCAGACGCCCAAAACGGACGCGAATAATCACGTCTTTCACCAGGTCATCAATACTTCGAACCAGCAATAAAACCCCAAGAGTGACCGACATCACGCGATTCGTTTTGATGTGGCCGAAATCAGTGATCTGGAACAAGATAGCCACGTAGCCCGGTGACCACTGTCACCGAAGGAAACCTCCTTCCCGCGTAAAACAAAGACATACATCGACAGGTGAGCAGCACCACCGCCGCCATTGATGGGATGGCTTAGTCACAAAGGGGGAAACTGTGCCAACCTTCACTCCTCCGCCGCTGCCGAGCGACGACAAACGCTGGAAGATCGTCAACGGCACCATGCGCAAAAGCGGATTCGCCCGCCATGCTCTGATTGAGACGCTGCACACCGTGCAGTCTTCGTTTGGATACTTGGATGATGACGCGATCCGGTTTGTCGCCCGTTCGCTGCGGGTTCCGCTCAGCCAGGCATACGGCGTGGTCACGTTTTACCACTACTTCAGCCTCAAGCCGCCGGGCAAGCACACGGTCACGGTCTGCGCCGGCACCGCCTGTTACATCAAAGGCGCCGACAAGCTGGTGGCTGCGGCCGAGCAGCGGCTGGGGATTGTGCCGGGACAGACAACAAAGGACGGAAATATCAGCTTGATGACGGCGCGCTGCGTGGGCGCCTGCAGCCGGGCGCCAGTGGTGTTGTGCGACGGCAACGTGGCCGGCGAAGCGACCACTGAGCAGGTGCTGGCGCAACTGGAAAGGTGGGCTGTGGAATGACAATCGAAGAGCTGGAACAAATAGCCGAAAGCGTACGGCTTGAGAACGCCAAGTTCGATTACGAAGTGAATGTCTGCATGGACCTGGCCTGCGCAAGCCAGGGCGCTGACAAGCTGCGCGAGGCGCTGGTGCAGGCAGCAGCGGCATCCGGCAAGTCGATCCTGGTGCGCAAGACCGGTTGCATGGGTCCCTGCTCGGCCGGGCCGCTGGTCAAAGTGGACGAGGATGACACGCTCTACAGCCACGTGAAGGCTGAAAATGCCGAAGCGATTGTCTCCAGCCTGGGCGGCACACCCGTTCCCGAGCTGCAGTGCGAGTTGAACGAGCACTTTGACAAGCAGGTGCGCGTAGTGCTTGAGAATGCGGGACACATCGATCCGGAAAAGATCGACGATTACATCTCCCGCGACGGATACAAGGCTCTGATGATCGCGCTGATCGAGATGACGCCCAACGGCGTGATTCACCGCATCACCGAGAGCGGCCTGCGCGGACGCGGCGGCGGCGGCTATCCCACGGGATTGAAGTGGAGCACGGTTGCCAAGGCCGGCGGCGATCTGAAGTACGTGGTCTGCAACGGCGACGAAGGCGACCCCGGCGCGTTTATGGATCGCAGCGTGATGGAAGGCGATCCGCATCGCGTTATCGAAGGCATGGCGATTGCCGCCTACGCGGTGGGCGCAAGCAAGGGATTCATCTACGTACGCGCTGAGTATCCGGTCGCGGTCGCACGGTTGACCACGGCCCTGCGCGAGGCACGGCGGCGTGGGCTGCTGGGCAACAACATTGGCGGAACTACATTCAACTTTGACGTGGAGATCCGTCTGGGCGCAGGCGCGTTTGTGTGCGGCGAAGAGACGGCGTTGATCGCCTCCATCGAAGGCCGGCGCGGCACGCCCAAGCCTCGGCCACCCTATCCGGCGGTCAGCGGACTGTGGGGCAAGCCGACGCTCATCAATAATGTTGAAACCTACGCCAACATTGCGCCCATCGTGCGCAACGGCGGCAAGTGGTTTGC
>PLST01000426.1 GCA_003164255.1 Acidobacteriaceae bacterium
GTTGAAGAGCTTTAGCTCTTTGGCGGCCTCCTTGCTTCCGCCCACTTGACGCAGATAATCCATCTGGCGGCGCCAGGGCGTCTGGTGGAAGTTCTTGGCGTAGGTGAGAAAGGCAAAGTGGCTTTCACCGAGGAACGCGGGGATGATGCCTGCAATCAATAACAAAAGCAAGAGTGGAGAGTACCGGATGAGGACGGCCGAAAATGCAACGGCGGTAACGGTCTGCTGGATGAGCCTGCCCATCTGCTGGATCATTGCCAATCGGTCAGTGGCCTGTACGCGGGCGCGTTCGAGGCGATCATAGAAGACGGGATCTTCATAGGCGGTAACATCGAGAGAAGCAGCCTTGCTCATTACCTCGACGCTCACGTGGTGAGTGTAGCGGTCTGCGAGCAGGTTATCGAAGTAGTCCACCGCGCGCGAGAGGATGCCAATGAGCATCGCCAGCGTCATCTCCGTGCCTACGAGCCACCAGAAGTGTTGAGGCAATGGGCGGTGCAGGCGGATGTTGTTGACCCCATCGATGATGAAGCGGCCGACAATGCCAATACCGACTGGCAGGAAGGCAACCAGAACGCGGAGAGCGATGTTCCAGAAGACGACCCTGGGCCCGGACTCCCAAACGAAGTGCAGCACCGCGGGCACGTTCTTGAGCGCGCGTACCCGGTCGCCCCAAGCGTTGCTGGGGCTTTGCGCGTGATCGGCTTGTGGTTCACCGGACTTTCTGGTGGACTTCGAGTGACTTACGGTTGGTGACATGCACCTCTCATCGTTCATCCAAGAACTTTGGCTTCAGAAAAGTGACAAGACCCTGAATTGCAAATCAAGGGTCCCCGCCGTCCCGCTCAACTCTTATGATTCGTGCGCTGGAAGTTAGGTTTAGCTCCCAATTTGCTCACGTACTGCGGCTTGCCCGCTGGTCAAAACTGACCATTTCGTCACCACTCATCGGCCGTTGGTGACAGTGGGCTTGTAGGCCTTGAAACCTGCGATCTCCATTCCACGTTGTGCCTCGGGGTTCTTCATGAAGGTCTCCCAGACAAACCCGGTGCGCGCATTTTCTGCCATCAGCATCGTAATCCCGGTGTCAATGCCGATCACGTCTGTGTCATACCAGTCCTGCAATGGATTGAAGGCGTCCACAAAGCCATAGCGGCACCATGCCTTCGGATAGTGGTCATGAATGGTTCTCAAGACGCGCATGGTCGCGCCCGGAAGGAACGGCAATGAGCCGCCCGTGGCGGCTGGGACGATAGTTCCATCGATGGGCCCCATGGCAGGTGGCCCGCCCCAGATTACATAGCCTTTACTTGAGTCCGAGGCGGTGATGCCCCAGAGTGCGTTACTGTAGTCGGAAAATTGTTCATTCAATTCCAGGCAAAACCGGCGATGCACATCGGTGGCAATTACTGAGTTCTCGAAGTAGTCCGCGTAGCGGTCCTTCTTGTGGCGGAAGTCGAACCATGCCTGCGAATACTGGTGCACAAACAGCGGCGCAAACGAACCCACGTAGCGCAATCCATCATATTCAAAGACGGCACGTTTCCAGGAAGACCATGCCTCAATGTTGAGAGGGTGCGATGAGGATCCCAACCCCAATAAGTACATCATCATCAATTCACTGTAGAAGTCCCACTTGGAAGGCAAGAATCCAAGCTCGGGGGTCCACCCCTGGGGCAACAAGCTTGTGTCCTCAGACAACCACGTCCAGTCCACCCGGTCAAAGATTGCGTGCGCCAACTTCGTGACCGTGTCATCCTGAAAATGCTGGCAACAGGTCAGAATTCCACAGAGCAATATCGCTGTATCGACTGAAGAGACTTCCGAATCCCAAACCCTCTCACCCGTATTGATGTTGGCAAAGTGATAGAAGAATCCACGATGCGTTGGCAACTTGTTCCAAAAGAACGAGAGCGAAGCGATCACCCGCAAGCGAGCATCGGAGTGACTTACAAATCCCCGCTTTTCTCCGATACAGATTGCGGTCAAGCCAAAACCGGTAGATGCAACGCTCGATACGATGCTGGTTTCCTTGGTGCGAACGTTGCAGCGGTCCCGGACCAATCCAGTTTGCGGATTGGCCTGCTCCCAAAAAAAGAGGAAGTTGCTGTGTTCGAGTCCATTCAGGAATTGCTCGTCCTGAAAAGACAAAGAGGTCGGCGCGGGGGGGGCAGCGGGATTGAGATGAGCCGGGGCCCTGTCAGATTGTGCCACGGCCTCGGCAAGAAGTGGCAGAACGCTCCCATGTGCAAGTGGCAGAGACATGGAAATGCAGGCCATCTGGCGCAGCAATTTTCGGCGTGTTCTGCCACCGTCTCCATGGTGTTCGATCCTGTAACTTGGCGGCAGTATCATTTTGCACACTCGAAACAGACCATCGATCTCTCCGCTTGCATTTGTCTTTCCCGCATGCTCCCCTTGACAGTGCACGCGCTCTCTGGCGCAAAACAGGCTCAAGATGCTGATAGCTTGGATGCAGAATGAGATGGAGAGGAGCGAGCGCCGGACGGCATATTAAGCCAAAGATGCATCAAACTCATTTACAGAGAGTGACACTTGTGGAACTGAAGTGAAGCGTAGAAAGATGCTTGTCTGGGCAATCATCGCTGTCGTTGCGGGCGCAATGGCGATTACGCTCGCAATTCGCATGCATCACTGGAGCGCAGGAACAACAAGACTCAAGGGCGCAGTGATCATTCGAGACGACGATACCCGAAAGGAATTACCGATCGCCGACGTTGCGGTAACAGCATCAGATGGCGCAACCAGCGCTACGACACCTTCGAATGCTTCGGGGTATTTCGACCTCCCGTTTAAGGGCGGCATTTGGCCGGGACAGACCGTCACTCTGAGTTTTCGGCATCCTGACTACGAACCTCTTGATATTAAACTGCAATCGAGTCTTCGACTGTCGGCCAAACAACTTTGGGTCATCAGGATGGTGCCCACACATGAACATTCGGGCGCAGGTCTGAGCAAACCTCCGGTTGTTGTGTCGAACATCAGGGTGAGATACACCGTTAATTCCCAAACCGAAGTCAACATTGGCAGCGCGGTCAAGACCTTTCAAGTTGTCAATCAAGCAAATGTTCCCTGCGTCCGCGGCTCCCCCTGTTCCCCGGATGGAAGTTGGAAGGCCTCCGCCGGCTCAGAATCGCTGGACGCAGGCGCCGGCAATGAATTCAGAAATGTTCGCGCTTCGTGCATTGCGGGGCCATGCCCCTTTACTCGAATCGATACCAGTGGCTTTGTGAACGGTGGCCGTAACATCAGCGTCTCCGTCTCAGATTGGTCAGACACCGCCACATTCCTGCTGGAAGCTGAAGTCCTTCATACCGCAATCAGTTCCAATGTGCGTGAGTCTTATCCAGTCGTATTTGGGCGAACGCTTAGCTTTACCCTGCCGGCAACCGAGGAGGGTGTGAGCCTCGAAGCTGACGTCGACGGCACCCACATGGTCTTTCCGCTTGGGCCGGAACTCTTCTTAAGCTGGGCTACCTGCGCGGCCAGCACCAACGGCGAGGAAGAGAAGACCGCCGTCTATCGCTGCGAACTCAAACCAGGATTCCGGTTCTGAATCGTTGTTGGACGGATTCCTCCAAGCGGCATGGAAAAGTCGGAAAAGGCGCTTACCTCTTTTCCACACTCCGGCTACGGCGGCGAAAGTAATCGATCTCTCACCGCCAAAATCCCTTCCCGCGCTGTCCAAGCATGTCCATTCCTGTCCGGCTGTATTTGCTAGGTATAAGAAAATAGATCTACTTTATTCCATCCCCTTCCAGCGCTGTCCACTCGAGCCCGCATTTGCATAGATATAATTTCGCATGTATTCTCCTCACGATCACGGATCGTAATCGATTGATTCTAACGCGCACTGGCGGCTCAGAAAGCGCTCAAAAACACCTTTCAGCACCCTGATCGAACCCTTAGTTTATGAATAAAGCAGAGGTCAGCGGGATTAAGGTCTCATTGATCACTTCAAGGCTGCTGCCGGCTCTTCAGCCGCAGCTTTCCCACGCAGCGCTGGCTGATCACGTCAACTGAAGGCGACCCCTTGGGCTGTTTTTCCTGCGCAAGGGAGACTCCGCTCCAGAACCCGGATCCGCAAGCAAAAACAACTCGCCTGCGAGTTCTGCACTACCGGCCGAGTTGCGTTCTAGCTGGTCATCCTGGACGCCGGAAGCCGGCTTCCCTTTGGTGCAACTGACCGCATAAAGAGCCAGTTCGATACGCGACGAAACGCCCAACTTATCGAAAATATGAAACAAGTAATTCCTGACCGTATGCTCGCTGAGCTTAAGTTCGTTGGCGAGGCGAATTGCGTCTCCCGGATCGATGCCCTTGGGTATTGCCTCTTTGAGCGACGCACCGTCGATGTATTCCATGACAATGCAACCCAGCTCTGATTTCGCGATCCGCAAACCATAGACATGCCGCGCCGGCAAGCCCACGGAACGGGCCAGGCCAAAATACAGAGCGTTCAGGTCAGCACATTTGCCGCCCATATCACCTGACTCCAACATGAATCGAATGTCGCCACGACCACAGCCGCGGACTTTCGGATCGCGGAAAGTATTTTCCACCACCCATTCGTAAATAGCCCGTGCTTTCTTGATGTCCGTCTTGGCGCCGGCGGTCGCCTTCAGCGCAATCTGTTTGACAATGCCATCTGTCGGCACATATCGGCTGGGCCGAAGGAAGTAATCCATTTCAGTCCGTGAAGCGGATGGCGCCGTTGCCCCGGAAGACAAATCGACGGCGTAGTTTTTCAGCGCGATGCGGGCGGTCAGGCTCAGGGTCGACTTCGCGTTTGCAGCATACATCGCTGACACGATCCCAAAAGCGCTTTGCTTGTCCTTGCTCAGCCTCGCCGTTCCACCTTCTGCTTTAAACCGGGTCGAAATTGTGTTTTGATACGGCGTGTTGCGAATCAGCGGCGCAGGTAGCCAGATGTGACTGACACCTTCAGGCTTCAACAACTCAACCTTGGTGACGATCTCAAAAGTTCGCCATTCACCTGCCGAGGGGGTATCCGCCAGGACCGGCACCGCCCTGGAGAGAGCCCAGCCAGCACAGATTGAGCTATTCGCTCGCAAGAAATCTCGCCGATTCATAAATCACCTCGACAGCTGTCGCTAACGACACTTGGGTGGGGGACAAGCGCCTGATTCAAATGAATCAAATTCAGTTCAAAGCGCGGAATCGATGCGCGATTCCGTGTGAACCCTCAACCCCCACCACGTTGCGCATAGGCGGCTGGTGATTCCACTTCACGGCTCAGAGCCTCAACGGCCCCCCTTCGCGGAACAGCAGACTTTTTTCTCGTCTTGAGAGTTTGAATCGGGAGAGGGCTTGTATGGCGGTTTTTGCGAAAGAATATGCGAACGCGGCTAACAACTTCGTTTGGCCGCTCAAGAGGAACAAAATGTCCCGCATCGAGCGTGACAAAGGTTGAGTTTGGGATGAGTAAAGCGGCTCGTTCTGCGAAAGAAGCAGGCAAAACATCACGCGTCCCATGAAAAACGAGCGTGGGCATGAGTAATTCAGCAAGTTTCGCCGGGATTCCACCCAAAATATCTTCCGGTCTTCCCCAACGCACCAGCCGCATAAATCGCCAGGCGCCCGCAATGCCGGAAAATGGTTTGCGAAACGCTCGAAGGAGGACTCGATTTGTTTTGGTGTCTATCGCCCGCCGCATAGCAATCTGCCAGAAGATGAAGTGAACCAATGGCGCCAGCACTTCGCCAAGCAGCGGCTTGCGGAGCGGGCTTAGGAGATAGAAAGGCTTCAGGTCGGGAAAGATCGCGGGCGACAAGAGAACAAGACACGCAACATTGCGCCCAAAGCGGCTGGCGTAGTGAACGGCGATCGCTGAGCCTGCGTCGTGTCCAACAACGTGCCATTTTGTTACGCCGTTCTGAATACGAAGTTCTTCTATCTGCGTTGCCATGCGATCAAGATAATCGGAGCTATATGGCGCGAACGGCGTGGATCCCATACCAGGCAGATCGACGGCAAAGCACCGATGATTGCATGAGAGCTTCCTAATGACCTCATCCCAGAGTCTATGGTTGGTCGGTATGCCATGGATGAAGAGAATGGCATCGCCATCACCTTGGAGTTTGAAGTGCACGGTGCTGCTCCCTTCTCTCATCGCGCGGTTGCGATGAGTTGCCAGATCGCGGGGGAAAAAGCCGGCTGAGGCGCGAAGCCATCCACACCGTTGCCCGGAGTGCAACGAGGGAGGAACAAAAGAGGACCGTTCCGAGGAGCCGCTTGGGGCGCACGCGGGAATATGCGAGGTTTGCGAGCCATGCCGGAACGGTATAAGCACGGGCAATGCCGAATAATCCCAATCGAGCGCGAAGATGCGTTTCGTAAAACATTTTCTCGATCAAGCTATTGAAGTAGCGACCGACGCTCATCACTCGAATGTTGTAAGCGACTCTCGCAAGGGCGGGAATGGTTTTTCTCTCCCGATACTTGCAAACCAGACTGGCAGACTCCGCGGCATGGCGTAGCGCCGCTGTTACTCCATTGCCGGTAATCGGATCAGACTGCGAGGCCGCTTCGCCGATGATGATCCAGTTCGGTCCGCAAACGCCTTGGTAAGTGCGGCAGAGAAACGATGTAGCCGCAACTCGTTGGTGAGTATTCTCCTTGACGAGAGACCCCAGGCGCGAGAATTTCTGCATCTGCCCCGCAAGCACGTCTTCATTTGTCAGGCCATTGGCGCGTTGAACCTTAACTTTCGATCCGGGCGCCACATATCCGATGCTGCTGACGCCGGGCTGGATTGGGATTTCCCAGATCCAATCCATGTACTCGCTTTCTGGGCTGAGCATGTAAAGCGTGGTTCCCTCTACCCAATCCCGGGTAGGAAAGTGCGCCCAAAGCGCGACCTTACGCGGCCCATAGGCGACAGACGACAGCTTGAATTCCCTACCGAGCAAGCTGGCCGCGGCACCGGATGCGTCGATAAACCAGGGGGCTCGAATAGAGCGGCCTTCCGCAGTGGCAACGCTCATGATTCGACGATCGCAAATCTCAAAGCCGATGACTCGCTCGTGAAGGGTGCGGATTCCGTGGGCCTGCGCCGACTGCTTGAGCCGTTCATGAACCTGCCGGCGATCCAGGTGCAATGTGCGCACTTCCACATTCCAAGGGCGCTCGGCTAGCCATGCACCGGGAAGGAACTCCTCTCGAGAGCCGTCAGTTGAAATTACAGTAATGTGGCGCTTGAACGTGGCTGCGCCGGAGGCCACCAACTCTTCCATCGTCAGGCCGAGTTGGGCAAATAGCTGGGGGGCCGACCAGTCGAGAGACTCCCCAATAATTTGAGGAAACGACTCGTGGGGCTCGAGACAAACCACCCGCATGCCGCCCCGCGCGAGGTGAATCGCAGCAGCCTGCCCGGCAAGGCCGCCACCGATAACGACAGCATCGGCTTGGAGTTCCGCGTTGTGGTCCTGCCCCTCAGCAGCCATAAGGTACTTGAATTTCCCAAGCGCCGCGTGGAGGCGCGGATCACTGTACAGCAACGCTACAGGAATGCGGCTAAGAGCGGCATCCATCGAAAGGTTGAGTCAGCGGAGGCAGTTGGGGAGGTGGCCGCAGGAATCGTTGTCCAGGCCTCGGTTTCACACTTAGGCATCCCGGGGACTTGGGCTCGCCGGGCGATACCTTGTTGCGCGGCTCATTGCCCAATCGATTAACCCGCATGCCGCCAGTGTTGCCAGCGAGGCCAAAAGCACATGCCGTGACATCGGCACGAGGAGCAGTGTGCTCAAAAACTCAAGAGCGATCAGGAAGAGTAAAAGCAGCACGATGGCGTGCCGCTTCATGTGCGAGCAAATCAGGGCTCCCAGGGGCGCTCCAACCGCAACGACCGGCACAGCCGCCAGCCAATAACCCATCACGGCCGGCGTAACGTCCCTCAGGACGAAGATATGGAAAAGGAAACCCGGGATGGTCACCATGGTCATAAGAATGACGGTAGTAGGTGTGACGATCTTCTCGTTGATCCGGAACAAGAGCACCATCACCATAAAGGCGACCGAGTTCTCCCCGGTTCCGACCAGCGCGCTGACCACTCCTCCCACAAACCCGGCCGCGATAAGAATGCCTTTCTCGCCCAACCCGAATATCGGCATGCACTCATTCCGCCACACGGTCTTGTCGCGATTGACCAACCACAGAGCTACGCCCAGGCTGCTCACAAGCACGGTAAACGAAGTACGTACGAAAACCGGCGGAACAAATGGCGCGACTGAGTAGGCTCCGAAGACGACGCCGAGCACTCCGGGAATTCCGGCATAGAAGAGCACTCGCCGCTCAATCGGGATGCGGAGATACAGGATACTCAGCGTCGCGGATCCCATGCCGACGCTCTGGATTGCAAGCGAGAAATTTCGCGCGTCATACGGAGCGATATGAAGCAGTTTCGTGAAAATTGGAAAGGCGATCGCTCCTCCGCCCTCGCTGGTGCCGCCGCCGACCATGGAACCGAAAACCATGGTAAGAGCAATTCTCCAGTCCGCAATCAGATGGTGAATTGCGAGCCGACCTCCGAAAGCCAACCAAATTCCCCAAACAAAAAACGCGATAGTGAGGTTGACGAGAAGCGCGTTTCTTGTCCTTGGTTTCTCTTGCACGGTTGCTGCTTCGCACGGCAAGGAGGGTTCGTGGATAGGGCTCGACATGCGTCGCAGGGTCTCCAGGATGTTTGCGATGTGGCGACAGGAAGCCTAATTCTGAATCATCGCCTGCGACCCGAATTTGCGCATCCATCGAAAGGTGGAGAGCGAGGTTCGGTAACGGTCTTGATATAAGAGTTATATAACGCTTGTCCCAACTCTCGGCAGGATTGGTGACGATGTCCCTCCTCATTCAGATACCCTTCGTGATACTCGTGACCCTGACCTCCGGTGCCGTGGCTCGCAGACTCGGTCAGTCGCGGGTCATCGGCGAGATTGTGGGGGGGATTCTTTTGGGCCCCTCGGTTTTCGGCCGCTTCGCGCCGACAGCCGAGGGCGCGCTCTTCCCGCCGTCCTCAATAGCGTCGTTCGAGATGCTATCCACGGTGGGGCTCATTCTTTTCTTGTTTCTGATTGGAACGGAAGTGAACATTGAGCACCTCTACCATCAACGTGCAACTGCGGCCTTGGCCAGCACGCTGAGTATTTTGGCGCCGTTTGCTTTTGGCGTTCTGCTCGCCCATCCACTGCGCACTCGTTTTGCCCCGCAAGGAATCAGGAATTTACCGTTTGTGATGTTTCTTGGCATCGCGATGAGCATCACGGCGTTTCCCGTACTGGCGCGCATCCTCGAAGAACGAGG
>PLST01000263.1 GCA_003164255.1 Acidobacteriaceae bacterium
GTTCCTACTGCATTGAGAATGAGCTAACCGCCAAATCCGGCCTTTCCGAGATGCTTCGAGAGGGGCTAGTTACGGTTACTGCCATGGTCCGGCTACTCATTCTAAGGTGGTACGAGCCAGTCTCCACCTCGAAGATCCACGGGTCCACACTAGTGCAGCAGGTGCTTGCTCTCCTCGTGCAGAATGGGGGCGCACACGCACAGAGTCTCTGGGATACACTTTGCGGGTCGTCGGGCCCGTTTAAGGCAGGGACGCCGCAGCAATTCACCTCCCTGCTGAGGAAACTGCACGAGCAAGAGATCATATTTCAGGATCCTTCAGGCTTGATTATGCTGGCGCCAAAAGGCGAGCAGATAACGTCGCACTTCTCCTTCTACGCTGCTTTCAGTTCGAGCGATGAATTCAGAATCGTCACTGCCGGCCGGTCCCT
The DNA here is from genome assembly GCA_003164255.1 of Acidobacteriaceae bacterium. GTDB lineage: Bacteria > Acidobacteriota > Terriglobia > Terriglobales > Acidobacteriaceae > Telmatobacter. The sequence continues at coordinate 431 of PLST01000263.1, forward strand.
TGGCTCAATGCCGCTCAACAGGCCACTGACACCGGGAAGCTTCCTCATCTTCGCCGGCCGCCGCTGGGAGGTGATGAAGGTCGACCAGGATGATAAAACCATCGAGGTCAAGCCTGCATCTGGCGGTACCGTACCGCCATTCGACGGGAGTATGGGCGCAATGGTCCATGACCGGGTGAGGGAAGAAATGCGCCTCATTCTCGGTTCTACTGATGCGATTCCCTTCCTTGACCCCACGGCACACAAGCTGCTGAATGAAGCGCGCGCAAATTACGCCAGGCTCGGGCTCAACCACACTTGGCTGCTGCAGATGGGTGCCGACGTCGAGATCATTCTATGGCGCGGCGATGCAGTCAACGACACCCTGCTTCTGATGCTTCTCGCAAGAGGCCTAAGGAGTATGAATGATGGCGTGGCAATTTGCGTCAAAGATGTCTCCGTGGACAACGTGCGCGAAGTATTGGAGGCATTCCGCACGGAGGGCGCTGTCGATCCCCTTGCTCTCGCGTCTACCGTGTTGAACAAGGTTCGCGAAAAGTGGGATCACCTGCTGCCAGAGGAGTTGCTGAACGCCAGTTTTGCTTCGGCAAATCTCGACACTACTGGCGTCCAAGAAGCGCTCGATAAACACCTTGAGACGGTTTAGACGTGAGTCTTCGGCAAAGCTGCGAAGCTGAAATTTCGGCTCCATTTCTTCATGGAAGGGGAGAAGAGTCAATGGCGTGCAAGAACTTTATAACGCCATCGGGTCAGCTAGCAGCGGATTCGGGACGCGCACGACGATCTTCAATGGGGGCGGCATGAATGTCGGCAAGGATAGACCTCTTGAGATATCGTTGAGGTTGGCGTGAAGGACAGACAGGTCCGCTAAGAGGCTATCGAATGAGCAAGTTTGTAGCCATGGTGGGTAGTCGATGAGTGTTCCCGGCTTGCGCGACATCCTTCGAGGTTTGATCGGCGATCTTAAAGACCGTGGGACTCACACGGAATTGCCTACAATTTGCGAACAACTGGGGCTGCGGCCACCCTGCGCGGAAGGCTCCAAACGGGAACGCTTGCATGACAGTTTCGACGCTGCTCCCGACAGCGAACTCGTGGTTATCGCTGAGAGATATTTGCAATTTTTCCCGCCGAATCCCGAGACGAGAAACAAGATTCAGGAACTGATCTGGCAGGCGTCTCCCTGTCCCGAGGTTCCGAAACGCTTTCGTCGCGAGATCGCGAATTGTCTCGATGGCGAGGTGCTGTTCCTCAACGCAAAACATTTTATGGCACTGTTGGATAATCTCTGGATCATAGAAGACCCATTCGCTGCCCTGTTGGGTACTTCGTCGACCAGCCTGCGTGCGAAGATAGAGAAACACGTTGTTGAAAATCCCGGTGACTGGCCTGTCGATCATCTCTTCGAGGAACTCGGGGCATACGACTGCTCGAATCGCAGGTTTCTGCACCTTCTCGAGGGTTTGGCGTCCGCCGACGTCCGGCCTGACCTGACTGCGCAGAATCATTTCGTAAGCCTGTTGAATGCGGCGCTCGCGCCTTGTCAGATCGAATTACAAGCTACCGGAACAGAAGGTGGGTATCCAGCCTTCACAGCCGTATCGATCGGAAAACGCGTAAAAGCATCGGCCAAAAATTTGATTTTTGCGTCGCAGGTAAAGCCGGATTTGCGCTTCTGCGACGCAATCAATAACGACGTTGAGGTCGTTTCAAACCAGGACAAAGTGCTCATCTATGACCGGCCAATCGGAGTCGGAGGGCTCACCTGGCAGGAACTCCAGAATTGGTGGGCGCATGCAATGCAACTAAACGATGATGATGCAAAGGGCTCTCTGTATCGCCGGTTGTTCCATTGCCTACCAGAAAACTCGCCACCTCAACGACTACTGTTCGAGGCATACTTCAAGCATTTCAAATTAGCTGTACCGGGGCTGCCGGCTTTGCTTCCCGAAGTGTGGCTTCATTGGGACCCCAAGACCGCTCGCGAACGCGGGAAAGATGCACTGCTGAGGTTTCGGATGGACTTTTTGTTGCTCCTTCCCAACGGTACCAGGGTCGTAATTGAAGTCGATGGCAAGGAACATTACGCTGATGCAAGAGGGCAGGCTGATCCGAAGAGGTATGCAGACATGGCGACCTGCGACCGCGATCTCAGACTGGCCGGCTACGATGTGTACCGATTCGGAGCCGTTGAGTTGGACGGAGAAAGCGGTCTTGCGCGAGCAGGCGATTTCTTCGATCGCCTTTTCAAGCTCTACAGGTTAGCGAACGTGACTCACAGAGGTTCATAGACGGGAGACTCTTAACTCAGATGCCTGAGCGTCGGCCAGGAGGCGAGGGATTTCACCATCAATCCGTTCTCGCCTCCTCCGACCAAGGAGAAGCTGCAATTCCTGTTCAGCTTCTTCTTGGTATTTATCGAGTGCAACTAGAAGCGGTCCGGCTCGACTTCGAGGAGGACCGCAAGCAGGTGTCCCCAATCGCATTTATCTAAACCAATCTGGGGTAGGTTGGGTTTTGGCCGGATCTCTATGGGGGCTCTGGCCCGTTGGCAACAGCGGATTCCAAGAGTTGCTCTCTATCATGAGCGATTGGCCTTAATCCTGGCAGATGTGGGCAGCAATTGTGAGGCTTTCGCAGACCGGCTGGTCTTTGCATCTCACCATTCAGCCGGTACCCCCATGTTGATGCAGTACCTGCGAAGACCTTTCCGGTCGGAGACTCCCAGGCGCCGGTATAAGCGGCTCAAGATGTTCTTGATGGTTTGTTCGCTGGTGCGAATATGGGCAGCCATCTCGCTATTTTTGTGACCGCGAACGATCATCGACATGACCATCGTCTCGCGCGCATTGAAGTGGGGGAGTTCAAGTGAGACCTCACTGCGGATGGGGCGGTGCGTCTGCCAATCGTCAATAAGCCAGCCCAGCACCTTGCCGCTGATCCAGTGGCTGCCCTTGGCTACTGATTGTATGCACTGCGCCAACTGTGCAGGAGCGACGAGGCGGGGTACCACGGCACGTGCACCTGCACGCAACAGGCTCAGACAAAATGCCAGCTCTTCGGAGTTCACTTCGACGATTACATTGGTATTCGGATGGGAATTCAAGAGCCATCGCAGTCTGTCGGCTCTCCGGTCAAGCAGAGATTCATCCAGCAGCACGATGTCTGGTTCTGTTTCTGCGACCAGCCTTAGAAGCATCTGGAAGGAATTTGCCACACCAACATTGTCGATGTCCAGCTGGGAAGCAAGCACGCTTTTGAGTCCGGCTATGAAGATCGCCTGGGACTCTCCAATAAGGATGC
>PLST01000610.1 GCA_003164255.1 Acidobacteriaceae bacterium
AATCTGGTCAACGTGCTGTTTAACTTGCCTCCCGGTGATTGGGCTGCCGGAGAACGCGGCACTACATGTCTGCCGGGCCGAGAAGATGAGTTCCGCGCCGGCCTGGCATCCGCAATTCGATATGCGAAGCAGCTCAACTCAACGCAAGTCCACGCCATGGCTGGCATCGTTCCGCCAAACATCAGTCCGGCGATAGCCGGCGCGACATATGTCGCCAATCTCAAGCACGCTGCAACCGAACTCGCCAAGCAAGGCATTTCCCTACTCGTCGAAGCCATCAACACACGCGATATGCCAGGCTTCTACCTCACTACGCAAGCTCAGGCTTATGCCACGCTGCAAGAGGTGGGCGCCGAGAACTTGAAGATGCAAATGGATCTTTACCATATGCAGATTATGGAAGGGGATCTGGCCGTGAAGCTCAGCAAGTACGCGCCGCATTGCGGTCACGTGCAGATCGCAGGTGTGCCAAAGCGTAATGAGCCGGACACCGGTGAGGTTAACTTTGACTATCTCTACGACCATTTGGACCAGATCGGCTATCGCGGCTGGGTAGGATGCGAGTACCGGCCGGCGGGCAATACGGTCGAAGGGTTAGCTTGGTTCAACGAGCTCTCCGGCCGCGAATAAGCGGATCGATTTGGTGATCGTGCGGCCACTGCACAAGGCCGAAGAGTTTGAGCGGTCACGAGCCAGAAGTTTCATCTAGATCGGAGAATTCGATGAGGAAAAACCTGTTCATGTTAGTTTGGATCCCCTTGCTCATGACCTCAGTCGCACTCGCGCAGACTTCAGTGCATGTGTGGGAGAAGCAAGAGGTGACACTGACGGCAGCGCACACTTATGCCAACGCGTACACCGATGTTACGGTCTGGGTCGACCTCACCGGTCCTAACTTCAAGAAGCGCGCGTATGGTTTCTGGGACGGCGGCCAAACCTTCAAAGTGCGAGTCCTTGCAACAGCCCCCGGGACATGGACCTGGACCAGCGGGTCAGATCCTGCCGACTCCGGCCTCGGAGGCAAAACCGGAAGCTTCACTGCTATGCCCTGGACCGAAGCAGAGAAGGAGGAAAACACGGTTCGTCACGGATTTCTCCAGTCCACGCCGAATCATCATGCCATTGAGCAGGCCGACGGCACGCCATTCTTCATCGTCGGCGATACATGGTGGGCCACCGGCACAAATGTCTTTCGGTGGTACGACGATGACCAGGAGCGGCCCATTGGCCCCACGGCTGGATTCAAGGATTATGTTCGTTACCGCAAAGCGCAGGGGTTCAACCTGGTCACCATCATCGCGGCGTTTCCCAGCTGGGCCAACGATGGAAAGCCCGCGGAAATCGTGATGAGCGATCCGGATCGGACTGTGATCCGCGGCGCATGGCCCATCGGTGGCGCAGGTAGTCCTGAAGGCAAACCCAAGGATTGGTTGCGGACTGACAGCAGAGCCAAGAACATGGAAAACGAGGGAGGACGCCCGTTCCTGTTCCCTGGTAAGGTCCCGGGATTTGAAACTATCTATCCCGACATCGATCGTATCAATCCCAAATACTTTGACTATCTCGATCGAAAGATCGACTATCTGAACTCTCAGGGAATTATTCCCTTTATCGAAGTTATGCGCCGGGATTCCAGTGAACCGTGGAAGCGATACTACAAATGGCCGGATTCTTACGCGCGCTACATACAATACATCTATAGTCGTTATCAGGCCAATAACTGTATCTTGAGCCCCATTCACTTCGATACCTACGAACTATCCATCCCTCCGGAAGACTACAAGCCCGCCATTCAGATGGTATTAACAAAGTACGGCCCTCCTCCCTTCGGCACGTTGCTTTCCGCGAATGCAAGTCCATCAACGCTGGTGAACTGGGGGCAGAATTCATGGGTTACACTCCACCAGACCGGCAATATGCGGACGCACGACTTTTATTGGTACTTGACTCAAATTTATAACTCGAATTCCCCGCAGCCGGCTATGAACGGTGAACCTCCTTATGCAGGTTTCATCTGGAACAAGAGAGAAGGGTATCTGGAGGGTTCGGCAGATCCCGGCACAGAAAAAGACGATCGATATGTGCGCTCCGGCATGTATGGGAGCTTCCTATCCGGCGGTCTGGCCGGTCATGTCTACGGCGCTGAGAATATTGAGCGCGCGGAGATCGAGCCCGAAGTAAGTCCGAAGATGTGGGAAGCCTTTCAATACAACTCTGCCGCGCAGATGAAGTATCTCAAGGAGTTCGCATTCTCAATTGGACGCGCCTACCAGGACCTGATCCCTGAGCCCGATCTAATTTCGCCAAACAGGACGGAGATCAAGGAGGGCTATGACGGGTGGGCATACTGCGCGCACACGCCGGACATGAGCATCGTCATGGCCTATTTTGAAAAGGGCAGCAAGGCCAAACTGATTCGAGGCCTTCGACCGTCGAGCGCCTACCGCGCTCAATGGTTCGATCCTCGCACCGGTACATGGTCCGATGCGGGAGGCGGCTGGTTGCAATCAAGTGCAATCGCCGTCATCGCTCTTCCGCCATTTCCCGCCGATACCGATTTCGGACTGCGTCTCATCTATGCGGGTCCCGAAATCCCTGCACCCAGTGCGCATTCGAATCCAACACCACCGGGGCATTAATTAGCTTGTGCCCGGCTAAAGATTGCTGTTCGAGTTAAGGTTGGCTGAATCGCTTCCGCTTTCAGATCGATATCTATCTGAATCGGTGGCTCAGCGTCTCAGCGCAGGTGCAGGACGCGCGGTCCTTCCTCCAAAAGCCACCGATCGGCCCGCCGAACGTGAACCGCTGGGATCTGAAGGAAGCGTATGTGCAACTTGGCGACCCAGGAAAGCAATGAGCCAGCCTGCGCGTGGGCCGCC
>PLST01000441.1 GCA_003164255.1 Acidobacteriaceae bacterium
GGGCGACGATGTCGTGGTTTTCGAGGTTCAGCAGAATAGCGATACGACTCTTCGGCTTTACGATTGGGGCCATATCGATCCGGAGACCAAGAAGCCGCGGCCGCTCCAGGTGGATCAGGCTTTTGCCTGCATAGCGTTCGGAGCGAGCGACAGTGGCCTGGTGGCGGCCCGCGTGGAGACCACTACGCCTGTTGAACGCGAGAGGCTCTTTGATTGTCCTGCATTCCTGTTGTGGCGAGTCCTTGGGCAAGATCGGTTCACCGTTGGAGCGACGGAAAAGCCGCGCGTGTTGGTCGGTATTGAGGGATCAGGCCAAATCACGCACGATGGCACTCCCTACGCGGTGGGCAAGGGAGATGTTTGGCTCTTGCCGGCAGAGGCCGGAGTGTGCGCGTTTCAACCCAGCGGAGAGGTGATCCTGCTGGAGATCGCGATCCCTTGATGGTCGAAGAAGTCATCCGCATAACAGAATCTCAGACTGGGAGATGAATGAAAAAGCTCATCGTGTTCGATTTGGACGGCACCCTCGCGCCCAGCAAGTCGTCTCTCGCTCCGCAGACTGCGGCGCTGCTGCGTGACCTCCTGGCCGTCACCAAAGTGGCAGTGATCTCCGGAGGCGCATGGGCGCAGTTTGAAAAGCAGCTCCTTTCCGATCTGCCCAAGGACAGTCTCCTTGCGAATTTGTCTCTGCTTCCAACCTGTGGAACGAAATTCTTTCAATACGACGGAAAGTGGGAGGAGCTTTATTCAGAGGATCTTACGGCGGAGCAAAGAAAGAAGATTATTGACTCTCTGGATAAGGCGGCTGAAGAGGCAGGCTATCGCGCCACAAAGGTGTGGGGAAAAGTAGTTGAGGACCGGGGAAGCCAGGTGACATTCTCCGCGCTGGGTCAGCAGGCTCCTCTCGCAGAAAAGGAAAAGTGGGATCCCGATTTTGCCAAGAGGAAAAAGATTCGAGCGATCCTGGAGACGCTTATCCCGGAGTTTTCCATCCGCATGGGCGGCGCCACCTCGATCGATGTGACCAAGCCTGGCATTGACAAAGCCTACGGCATAGGAAAGCTGCGGGACACTCTCCACCTTTCATTGAGAGAAATGGTTTACATCGGCGATGCGTTGTTCCCAGGCGGAAACGATTACCCGGTCGAGCAAGCCGGCGTTGTGTCGATCCCTGTAAAAGGGCCTGGAGATACCAACCTGGTTATCAGTACTATCGTTGCTTGCCTGGGTGAGAAATGAGCCTGGCAGATGGAGCAAGCGGGCGAGGAGATTCGATGAGCGGCTTCAAGTTGCAACGATTGGGCATGATCATGGAGCCGGAGCCCGGTAATCCGCATGAAGTGGAAGGGGTTCTCAATCCGGGAGTCGTTCGAGGCCCTGATGGCGAACTTTATCTCTTCCCGCGGCTGGTCGCGAAGGGAAATTATTCGCGGATCGGGATAGCGCGCGTGCGGTTCAATGAGGCCGGCGATCCAACAGGTGTTGATAGGCTTGGCATCGCACTGGAGCCGGAAGCCGACTACGAATTGCGGCCTGCAGGCGGTGGCTGCGAGGATCCTCGCGTTACGTTTGTAGGGCCTCTGCAAAGATACCTAATGACCTACACGGCATGGTCGTCCCATGGCCCGCGGATTGCCNNCCTTGCTCCACCGGCCGCTCTTTCCCGGCACACGTCCTGAGGAAACAGCTTGCCATCCCGATTCCCGTGAGGTGGATCTCGATCGGGAAAGCATCTGGATTTCGTACTGTCAAATGACACTCAACCATAAGCCATTTCACACCGGCAAGTTTACCTTTCATCATCGCCTGGCATCTCCAGTCGCGCCGTGGGAACGACTCAAGATCGGCGGCGGAACTCCACCCATCCTGACGAAACACGGCTGGCTGATCGTTTACCACGGGGTCAGCGAAATCGAGCAGCCTGACTCAAACAGGCACATGCTGCGCTATGCGGCGGGGGTGATGATCTTTTCCAAAGAGCATCCGCTCGTAATTAGCTACCGTTCGCCGGAGCCGGTGTTAACGCCGACGCTTCCACAGGAACGCGATGGGACCGTTGACAATGTCGTTTTCCCCACGGGTATCGACCGGCGCGACGATCTTGGTACGCCAAATCGCTTCGACGTCTACTACGGGATGGCGGACAATCGGATTGGTGTGGCACGCCTTGATTTGCCGGAAGAGATACCGGCGCGGGCAGTCGCCGACGCGCCGGAGGCAAAGGTATAGACCATATATTGCTACGGAACGAAAAGTCCGAAGCACATTTCTTCGAACGGGCCGACAGAAGGGAAACTGAAGAAAGCAGCTGAAATCACAAGCGTATTTTTATCTCCACCTGCGCACCGGAGTTCAGGGAGTGGAGGCCGTTATCGCAAACCTCGTGCGATGGCGGCCTCTGTCTCGATTTCAATCGACCGACGCTTAACTGTCGGTGAACATCGCCTTCTGCGGATGTCCCTTCGCCAGTGGGGCCGGCGCGGCGGCATCGCTGAAGTCTTTCGTCCACTGCCAGTTCCTGATCTCCGGCATATCCTCCAGATGTTCTCGAATGTAGTCGTGGTGGCGTTGCAGTTCCTGGTTGAAGAAGTTGATCGCATTCTCCGCTTGCAGACGAAGACGGGGGATGTGCTTCAGTGCATCCAGTGCAAGATGGAACCGGCTCATTTCATTCAGGACCACCATGTCGAACGGAGTTGTGGTCGTGCCATGATCCATATAACCGTGCACATGGAAGCGGCCTTCATTGGAACGCCCGTGAACCAGGGTATGAATCAGCCAGCGATTGTTGTGGAAGGCGAAGATCACGGGCGCCGTCTCAGTGAAGAGCGCATTGAACGACATTTCGTCCATCCCGTGCGCATGCTTGTCGGGAAACATCAAAGTCATCAAATCGA
>PLST01000623.1 GCA_003164255.1 Acidobacteriaceae bacterium
GAGGTGCTGGCCTTTGCCATGGCCAAGTACTCGCGCTCCTCGCTCTCCATGCGCGAGTCGCTCACTGAGATCAGCGCCCAGCGCGCTGAACAGTTTCTCAATACATTCTATTTTCAGTATGGCCACCGGTCGATTGCCGACTTAGCCCACATCGCCTTCGCCGTCGAGCGCCTCAGCCTGCTCGCCGCCATCGTGCTTGTGGACGAACAGCGCTGGGATGGGCAGGAGCGGTCAACCCGGTACCAGAACTTCCTCAAATCCGGCTGGTATTTCCCCGACTTTGGTGAGGATTCCGACTCGGCCCGGCTTTATTCAGGCACGATCGACAATCTTTTTGCCGCCTATCAGCGCACCACTGCTGCCGTCCACGAGGTTCTCAAAAAACAAATCGCCTGCCCTGAGACCCTCAAGCCGGAAGCATACGAGCGCACGCTCAAGGCGCGAGCCTTTGACGTGGCTCGCTACCTGCTCCCCCTGGCCACAAATACCTCGCTGGGCCAGATCGTCAGTGCAAGAACCCTCGAGACACAGGTTGCCCGCCTGCTATCCCACCCCGTCGCCGAGGTCCGCGATCTGGGCATCAAGCTCCGTGAGGCGGCCACCGGTCCGGCCTGGAGCGTCAATGCTCAAGCTGCCGACTCGTTTGTCGAAAAACTGAAGGCTGCCGACCCGGCTTTGGCCGCCGAGGCCGCCCAANNCGAGTACGAGATCAAGACCCGCGCCGATCTCACCCAGGCGGCTGCCGACCTGCTTGGCGATGTGCCCATCGACGACGCGCCCCTTGTTGACCTGGTGGAACGCACGGAATCGCTTGAAGTGGAACTGGCGGCAACACTCCTTTACTCAGCCAGCCACCACTCTTACCGTCAGATTCGCGACCTTGTCGCAAAAATGTCCGCGGCGCGCGTTGCCGAAATCATCAACCTGGGCCTGCGCCATCGCGGCAAGCATGACGAACTTCTTCGCGCCTTCCACGCCGGGGCAGCGCTCCGCTTTGACATCCTCATGGACATCGGCGGGTTTCGCGACATGCACCGCCATCGCCGCTGCACTCAGATCATCCAGGGCTTTACTGCCAGGCACGGGTATGAGACGCCAAGCTCCGGTGACTTGGGCGGCGATGCCAACATTCTTGCCGAGGCCGGCATCCTTGCCGACTATCAAACCGCGATTGAGGCAGCCCATGAGGCCAGCGCGCAGATTGCGGCTACCAAGGCTCCTGAAGCCGCGCAATCGGCGCTCTACTTGCTCCCGCTCGCCACGCGTGTGCGCAGCCTCTTCAAAATGGACTTTGCTGAAGCCCAGTACATCTCAGAGCTTCGCTCCGGTCCGGCCGGCCACTTCAGCTATCGCCGCGTAGCCTGGGAAATGTATCTGGAACTCGAGCGCCAACACCCGTCCCTCGCCGCCCACATCCGAGTAACCGACTTCACCAAGCCGATCGACATCCTGCAGCGGTAGGGCTCCAGAGCGGCTTCGAATGCAGTTGGAAACAGATTGATTTCCCAATTTCGCCAGCTCCTATCGGTGCGATTGCCGCTGTGAGAAAATTAGAGTTTGCAAATGCAATCAAAGTTCCGCCTCCTTGTGGTTCGGTTGGGCGCCATGGGCGACATCCTGCATGCCCTCCCTGCGGTGACCGCTTTGCGCCTCGCCCATCCAGGTTGGGAGATTGACTGGGTGGTTGAGCCGCGTTGGCGAGCACTGCTGGCCGCGCCTGAGAGCACGGGCCGCGGACCCCAGCAGCCCATCGTCGATCGGCTCTTCTTTGCGCCCACAAAGGATTGGCGCCAAAGGCCGCTGAGTTCCAAGACAACCCATGAAATCAAAGCTCTTCGTGACCAGCTCAAAGCCGTGACCTACAGCGCAGTCATCGATTTGCAAGGTGGATTGCGCTCGGCCGTAGTGGGCCGTATGGCCGGCTGCCACCGGTTTATCGGCGAAGCCAACCCACGCGAGACTCCCGCCCGCCTGCTCTTTACTGAGCGCGTTCAAACCCACGGCGTGCACGTCATCGAACAGGATGTGGAGCTTGCGTCAGCCGTGGCTGGCGATCCACTCATCGCCGTCCCTCCCATACTGCCTTTCGATCCCGCCGCCGAAGCCTGGTGCGATACCTTCCTTGCTTCAAGCGGTACGCGGCCCCATGCACTCATCAATCCCGGTGCGGGCTGGGGAGCAAAGCAATGGCCCGTCGAGCGTTACGCAGCCGTTGCACGTGGCTTGATGGAGCGCGGCTTCCGCGTTCTGGTTAATGCCGGGCCCAGCGAAGAGCAGCTTGCCGACGTAATTGTGAAAGGAACCAGCGGCGCAGCCATTCCACTTTCCGTCTCACTCGATCAGCTGATAGCCCTGATGCGCCGCATAGCCCTGTGTGTGGCTGGCGACACCGGCCCTCTCCACTTGGCCTGCGCTCTTGGGCGGCGCGTCGTGGGCATCTACGGGCCCACTGACCCAAGCCGCAATGGCCCGTTCGGAACCCGGTTCAAAGTACTGCGCAGCCCGCTGAGCCGCCGCGATCACACCCGCCATCCTGAACCCGAAGCGGGCTTGCTCACCATCCAGCCGGAAGACGTGTTGCTCGCAGCCGGCGAGCTGNNGAGGAGACGGCTTGATGGAAACGCCCAAGAATCCCAGCCCATCCCCCGCGCCGGATCCCTCCATTCCGGAGATGGACTGGATTGCTCGCTGGCAAAAGGTGGCCCGCCGCATCCGCGTGCCCCTGGGCTTTCTCGCAGCCATTCTCTATCTCTTCGAACTTTGGCGGCGTCCACCCCAACCAGCCGCAATGGCCTGGAGCCTGGTGCTTGTGCTGCCAGGACTGTGGCTGCGCGCCTACGCATCGGGCTACGTCAAAAAGAATCGTGAACTCACCGTCACCGGGCCTTACGCGCATACCCGGAACCCGCTTTACCTGGGCTCCATGCTCATGGCCGCCGGTTTTGCAGTGGCCTTGCTCAGTTGGCCGGTTGC
>PLST01000411.1 GCA_003164255.1 Acidobacteriaceae bacterium
TGACGATGTAGCGGCCGGGGCGCAGACCATTGCGGTCCAGCGTGGCGCCGATGACTTTACCATCGGTAAATGCAATGGCGGCGGGACCGTCCCACGGCTCCATCAGGGAGGCGTGGTACTCGTAGAACGCGCGCTTTTCCTCGTCCATATCGGGGTTGCCGGCCCAAGCTTCCGGAATCAGCATGGCCATCACATGAGGAAGCGAGCGTCCCGCCTGGAAAAGAAATTCGACCGCATTATCCAGCGAGGCAGAGTCGCTGCCTTCAGGCATGATCACCGGAAAGAGCTTGTCGATATGCTGGCCGAATTTGGGACTGTTGAGAACCGATTGGCGGGCATTCATCCAGCTCACGTTGCCGCGGATGGTGTTGATTTCGCCGTTGTGGGCCACGTAGCGGTAGGGGTGGGCAAGCTTCCAACTGGGAAACGTGTTTGTCGAAAAGCGCTGGTGGACGAGACAAAGTGCGCTGGTGACCAGAGGGTTGGCCAGCTCGAAGTAGAAGCGCTCGATCTGCGGGGCCAGCATCAGGCCCTTGTAGACGATGGTGCGACAGGAGAAAGACGGGACGTAGAACGTCTCCTTGTCCTCGATGTCAGAAGCGGCGATTTCATTCTCAGTGCGGCGGCGGATGCGATAGAGCAGGCGCTCGAAGGAGTCCTCGTCGAGCCCAGCCGGGCGGCTGACAAAAAGCTGCTCGATATAAGGCTGGGAAGCGCGGGCTTCGCGCCCAATGGCGTCGCCGTTGACCGGGGTATCCCGCCAGCCGAGGATGGTGAGTCCTTCTTCCTGCGCGATGCGCTCAAAGACGCCCTCGCACTGCAGGCGATTGTGCCTTTCCACGGGCAGGAAGCACATGGCGACGCCATAGGCCCCCATCTCCGGCAATTTCATGCCAAGTTCGCCACACTCGCGATGGAAAAAGGCGTGGGGAATCTGGATCAGAATGCCGGCGCCATCGCCCGTCTCGGGATCGCAGCCGGCTGCTCCGCGATGGGTGAGGTTAATCAGCACCTCAAGACCCTTGCGAATGATCTCGTGGCTCCGTTCGCCACGAATGCTGGCAACCAACCCCATGCCACACGCATCGTGTTCATTCCGTGGATGATAGAGCCCTTGCGGCTGAGGAGTGCGGAGACGATAGTTGGATTGATCCATGGCAGCCTTTTCAATGACCGTTTTGATTGCAGATTGCACTGTGCTTGGTGAGAGACACAACCAGCGTGCGATTCCAGCAAGGAAAATCGCCTAAGACTTCAAGAGGGTTGCCTGAGCAGGTGCAGCCGCGTCGGAAACTGCACTGACCCTAATATAACGAAAAACCCAAAGGACTGGCGAATTTCCTTCCTCTTGACGGTTCAAAAAAGGTCACTGACCTGCGCCTGAGGCCAAAGCCGGCCTGTTTTGTTCCACATACCGAAACCTGCGCGCCGCAGGCTCAATATGCGTGGGTTTTAAGGAATGGATGTGCCTGCCCAGCGATGATTTCCAGGCTTCACTGGCTGTTACGAAGCCTCGCTGGAGCCCTGTTTTGTAACAAGGGCACGGCTTCAGCCGGGCCGTAACCGACGCAAAATCAGCGAGGGCTTCAGCCCCTGCAANNATGCTCGCCGCAGCCCGCATACGCTCCGTTTTTGCGCCGCTCACAGGTATGCTAAACTTGGCTCGCCCATAAGTACCCGGGCACGAATAATTTGCGGGTAGGGCCCGGTCAAGATCGAAGGTACTTGGTCTTCCCGACCTGCACTGCGACCAGACAAACCGACAGATTCTCCAGAGAACCCCGTTCGAAGGTTGTACAGAGTGAGTGTGGACATTTCAAACGCTATTCTCGTAACCGGCGGCGCCGGGTTTATCGGCTCAAATTTCGTTCTGCAGAGTCTCGCGCACACCGGCGCCCCCCTGATCAATCTCGACCTCCTCACCTATGCCGGCAACCCTGAGAATCTGGCGAGTCTTCAAGGCGACTCCCGTTACCGTTTGGTGCAAGGCGACATCTGCGACTCCGAACTAGTCGCATCGCTCCTGCGCGAGCACAGGCCCAGGGCCGTGGTTCACTTTGCTGCGGAAAGCCACGTTGACCGTTCCATCGCCGACCCACGAGCATTTATTCGCACCAACGTGGAAGGCACCTTCAATCTGCTGCAGCAGTCCCGGCTGTATTGGGCCGAATTGGATGACCGAAGCAAAAATGCATTCAGATTCCTGCACGTCTCCACGGATGAAGTCTATGGATCACTCGGCGCTGAAGATCCGGCTTTCTCAGAGACAACGCCCTATGCGCCCAATAGCCCCTATGCGGCATCAAAAGCGGCCTCCGACCATCTTGCCCGTTCCTACTTCCATACCTGGGGCTTGCCCGTTCTCACCACCAACTGTTCCAACAATTACGGCCCCTTTCAATTTCCTGAGAAGCTCATTCCACTCGTGATTTTGAACGCACTCGAACGCAAGGCGCTGCCTGTCTATGGCGATGGGATGAACGTGCGCGACTGGCTGTTTGTTGAAGATCATTGCGCCGCGATCCGGACCGTCCTCGAACACGGCCGCATTGGAGAGACTTACAACATTGGCGGCAACAGCGAGCGAACCAATATCGATGTGGTGACGACCATCTGCGACCTCGTGGACGAGATGCGTCCTCAAGCTGCATCAGCACCGCGAAGGAATCTGATCACATTCGTCAAGGATCGGCCCGGACACGATCGGCGCTACGCGATCGACGCCTCAAAAATCTCACAGGAGTTAGGGTGGAAACCCGCCGAGCAGTTTGAGGGTGGATTGCGCAAGACCGTTGCATGGTACCTCGCCAACACGGCCTGGGTTGAAGGCGTGAAAACCGGCGCATATCGCGACTGGATCTCGAAGAATTACTCGGAACGAGGCAACATATGAAAGGCATCGTCCTTGCCGGAGGATCCGGAACACGGCTCTATCCCGTCACCCACGTGGTGTCGAAGCAACTGCTTCCGGTCTATAACAAGCCGATGATCTATTACCCGCTCACCACGCTCATGCTGGCTGGTCTGCGCGAGATTCTGTTGATCTCAACGCCACACGACACGCCGCGATTCAAGGAGTTGCTGGGCGACGGCA
>PLST01000208.1 GCA_003164255.1 Acidobacteriaceae bacterium
CAAGTTTTCATACGATCCGGATAACGAGCTGGGCGGGGCTGCGCACTGGAATCAACCTCTGGGCCCGGGACTGGTGCTGGTTGGCGGAGCGGATGCGCACGATATACGGTTCTGGGATCGCGAACAGACATACGGAGCCAGTGCAAAGCTGACAAATCTGCGCGATCACCAGCGGGATTCGGCCGCATATGTTGAGGCGATGGGTGTGCGCGGAGGTTGGACAGTTGCCGCATCGGGCCGGATGGACTGGTTCCAGAATTATGACGGATTGCTGGAGGCCTGGAACGGATCGGCGTTTGTCCCGGTGCCAGGTGGGCCGGCGACGCAACCCAGCCAGCGCGACGAGCGCATCTTCGATCCGCGGCTTGGGATCAGCCGGAAAATCGGAGCACACTGGGCGTTGAATGCATCGGGGTTCAGGGCGTTTCGCGCGCCGACGCCGAGCGAACTTTATCGATCGACGCAGGTTGGCAACAAGCTGACGGATCTAAATGGGAACCTGCTGAGCGAGCGAGCGACCGGTTGGGAGACCGGCGTGGCGACGGAGTGGACGTGGGGCAGCGTGCGCTCGAGCTATTTTCTGACGGAAGTGAATCGTCCGATTGTGGCCGTGACGGTGAATCCAACGTCGTCGCCGATCCTGCTGGTGCGAGAGAATCTTGGACAGATCGAGAGCAAAGGCGTTGCGGTGGATTTTGAATTAAAGCCGCTGTCGTGGGTGAACCTGGACGGCGGCTACCAGTACGCTCATGCGACGGTGTCGCGGGGCAGCCAGGATTTGAATAACTGGATTCCGGAAGTGGCGCGCAACATGGCGACGCTGAACCTGCGTGCCTACAAGCCTGTGATTGGGACGCTTAGTCTGCAGAGCCGGCTGAGCGGGCGGCAGTACGACGACGATGCAAATGCGTTTCTGCTGCACGGATTCTTCCGGCTGGACGCCTTTGCTTCGCACCAGTTGGGGAAGCGCGTTGAGCTGTTTGCCGCAGGAGAGAATCTGCTGGACCGGCAGATAGAGGTGTCGAAGACGCCGACGACCACGCTGGCAACGCCACGCACGGCGCGAGCGGGATTCACGGTGCGGGTAGGCGGGGGGAAGTAGGGACGAAAACTTGCGAGCCGCATTGGCAATATAAACAAAATCGTTTATACTTGATGAGTGAAGAGCAGCGAGTTCAAGCGATGGCTTGAGAAGCAGGGAGCCACCTTCACTCCCGGCAAGGGTTCTCACTTGAGAGTAGAGTTGCGTGGCAAGTTTTCAGTTTTGCCGATGCATTCGAAAGACCTCAAGAAGGGTCTCGTTGAGGGAATCAAAAGGCAACTCGGGCTGAAATGAGGAGGGCATCCATGCGCTATCCGGTACGTCTCAAAGCAGCCGAGGAAGGTGGTTATGTAGTGACCTTCCCCGACATTCCAGAGGCCATTACACAGGGCGAGGATGTTGAAGATGCGTTGCTGCACGCCGCGGACGCTCTGGAGTCAGCGCTCGATTTTTACTTTGAGGATCGACGTCCGGTTCCGGCTCCATCGAAGCCGAAGCGCGGCCAGCGGGTGGTCGAGTTGCCTGCCAGCGTCTCAGCCAAGGTACTCCTGCTCAATGAAATGCTTCGCCAGAAGGTGCGGCCTGCCGAATTGGCTCGCCGTATCGGTACCACTCCGCAAGAAGTGAACCGCCTCACCAACATTCGTCACAGGACGCGGATCGATGGGATCGATAAAGCACTACGTGCGCTGGGTAAACGACTCATTGTCGATGCCGCCTGAGGTTTGGCAAGCCTAAGCAATTCCCGCGCGCTGAAAGTCCGACGACACGCCTGCACTCGCCCGTTAGAATCGACGAGTGAGTTCAACGTTTGAGGTGATTGCGGAATCGGCTGGCGGCGGACGGCGAGGGCAGTTACCTTTGCCGCACCGGACCGTGCAGACGCCTGTGTTTATGCCGGTGGGCACGGCTGGCACGGTGAAGGCAGTTCCCCAGGATATTTTGGAGTCGCTGGGCGCCGAGATCATTCTCGGCAATACCTATCATCTCTATCTGCGGCCCGGTCACGAGCTGATTAGGGGACTTGGCGGTCTGCACAAGTTCATCAGTTGGCCGCGGGCGATGCTGACGGATTCTGGCGGATTCCAGGTGTTTTCGCTGGCAGCGCTGCGCAAGGTGTCGGACGAAGGCGTGCGGTTCCGTTCGCACCTGGATGGAAGCAGCCACTTCTTTACTCCCGAACACTCGATGGACGTGCAGANNGTGGTGTGGCGCGAGGAACTGGGCGGGCAGACGCAAAATCTGTTTGGGATTGTGCAGGGAGGGATGTATACGGACCTCCGCAAGGCCTGCGCGGAGCGGCTGGTGGAGATGGAGTTTGACGGCTACGCGATTGGCGGCTTGAGCGTGGGTGAACCGCGCGCGCTGACGCTGGAGATGATTGCCGAGGTGCTGCCGCTGCTGCCCAAAGACAAGCCGCGCTACGTGATGGGCGTTGGTTATCCCGACGAGATTGAACAGTACGCGCGGATGGGCGTCGACATGATGGATTGCGTGTTGCCGACACGGGCGGCGCGGCACGGACTGCTGTTTACAAGCGAAGGGCGGTTGAACATCAAGGCCAAGCGCTATGCGGAAGACCAGGGCCCGCCTGATCCGGAGTGCAGTTGCGCCGTATGCAGGCGCTACTCGCGCGCGTATCTTCGCCATTTGATGCAGGCGGGCGAGGCGCTGTCGGCGACTCTGAACACGATCCACAACCTTGCGTATTACCTTGGCGTAATGGAGCGGGTCCGGCAGAGCCTGCAAGCGGAGCGAACGGCTTCGTGAGCCTCAGTTAGATCGCTCCGCCGAGTAACTGCTTCAATGCCTGCACGTATTCGCTGAGCGACCTACGGCCGGCTTCAGTGATGCGGTAGG
The DNA here is from genome assembly GCA_003164255.1 of Acidobacteriaceae bacterium. GTDB lineage: Bacteria > Acidobacteriota > Terriglobia > Terriglobales > Acidobacteriaceae > Telmatobacter. The sequence goes on from PLST01000208.1 coordinate 2,903, forward strand.
TGGATTGCGGCTTGCGCTCGACGAACTCTTTTTCGACAGCGATGTAGCCGGCCTCTTCAAGCTTGAGCAGTTGCGCGCCCAGGTTGCCGTCGGTCGAGCCTGTTTTGGAGCGCAGCCAGGTGAACTCCGCCTCTTCAACCCCTGCCAGCAGTGACAGCAGCGCCAGACGCAGCTTCCCGTGGACCACAGGATTGAGCTCCGGCAACTCAGGCATGGGCCGCCCCCTGCTTGTGCTGACGGGAGACGGCGAGCATGCCGTAGATGCCGAAGACGATCTGGCAAAGGAAGATGGCGACGAGAAAGATCGCGGAGCACACATTGTCAGAGACGAAGCAAGCCGCTACGGCCGAGGCCCACCAGACCAGAGCGCATGCGAATTGCACCTTCCAGCGAAGAATGATGCTTGAGGTNNCAGGGACATCATGAGCAGAAAGATGGAGATGCCGAACGAAATCCAAATTGCAGCCATGGCACGGCCGAGGGTTGTTGAGGGATTGTTGTGTTCCCGGCGGCTGGCTACCATGCCGGTAATGATGCCCGCGACAGTCATGGTGACGGGCCATGCGAGGGCGGGGTAGCCCGAGGCGGCCCAGCCCATTGCGACGTAATAAGCGACACCCCAGAGGATGAAGGTCCATCCCCAGTTTTTGGTGGTGCGGCGCCCTTCGGCGATCATGCCTTCGATCAGGTTGAGCCTGTCGGCCAATTCGTGCTGCTCAAAATTCTCTGTCATGTTGATCCTCCGGAGCGCCTGGATTAGTATAGAGCGTTCCTTGATGAAGAGAACTCTATAAAATAGAGTAATAAATGTCAAGAAATTTCTTTTGTTTTCCCTGCGAAAGGTACCTGGGACTGGCCGAAGTCGGGCTAAAGGTTGGATAACGTATTTTTTATGAATTACTTGAAGCAGAGGAAGGCCATTTCCTGTTGCAGAGTTCAGCGGCTACGCGCTCGATGAGGCTGCTCCAGTCGCCCTGCCTGGACTGCCGGAAGAGGCGGGCGGTCGGGTACCAGGGGGTGGTCTCAATCTGCTCCATCCAGCGCCAGTCGGCCAGGTGGGGCAGGAGGATCCACGCTGGCCGGGCCATGGCTCCGGCTAGATGGGCGATGCAGGTGTCGGTGGTGATGACGAGGTCGAGCGAGGCGATGAGGGCCGCGGTTTCAGCCAGATCGCGATCGTGACTGGAGGCGTCGAGAACGGACACACCGTCAGGCAAAGCTGAGATCTGACGCGCGGGATCGCCTTTCTGGAGCGAGACCCAGGCGCAGCCGGCGGTCGACAGCAGCGGCAGGAAGGTCGACAGGGCGGTCGATCGCAGGCGGTCGGCCTTGTAGCGGGGATTTCCGGCCCAGGCGAGGCCTACGCGCAGGCTGGAGTGAGCTGCGGGAAAGAGACACCGCTTGTCGAGAGCCTCAGCCCGGTCGGGGGCGAGATAGGCGCCGGGCCAGGGAACCGAATCAACGGTTGTACCGAAGACAGCGGGCAGGCTGAGCAGGGGACATTCGAGATCGAAAGGCGGATGGGGGGCGGGCGAGGGATCGCCGAGACGCGTGACCTCGACGAGTCCGGCACGGACAGCGGCAAGAGAGTTCATCAGGCGCTCGACCGGCCGTTGCACCTGGAGAATAACCTTGCCGCCGCGCGCGGCCACGAGCGTTGCATACCGGCTGAATTGAATGGTGTCGCCAAGGCCTTGCTCGGTGTGTAGCAGAATGCGCCGCCCGAGAAAGGGCTCGCCCCGCCAACGGGGTACCGCGAAATGCCTTGGGCTGGGATGCACCTCGCGAAACTGCCAGCGCGCCTCATAATCCTGCCAGCCGAGCTGCCACTCACCGAGGCGCAGGCGGGTGAGAGCAAGATTGTAGCGCGCGCCGGGATGGGTGGGATCGGCTTCAACCGCTTGCTCGTGGGCTCGCAAGGCCTCAGGCATCCGGCCCAAATCGAGGAGCGAGTTGCCGCGGTTGGACGCTGCGGACCTGCTGCCGAGAAGCTCGGCATGGTCAAAGACAGCGACGGCCTCGGCGAATCGGCCCTCGCTGTGAAGCAGGATGCCGTGCATGTTGACGGCTTCAGCGTTGCCGGGGTCACGCAGAAGGGCCCAGCGGAGCCACGACCAGGCGCCGGGGAGATCCTTCTGAGCGGCGCGAAACTGGCACCAGGCAATGAGGGTCTCAATCTGTGCGGGGTTGAGGGCGAATGCTCTGCGGAGGTGCGACTCAGCCCGTTCCGGCCTGCGCTGTTCGCGCTCGAGAATCGCAAGGTTGATCCAGCCGGCAATGAGGTCTGGACGCAGTTGGACGGCGCGATGGAGAGCCGCGGACGCCCATCGATCCTGCCCGCGATCGCGAAGCAAGCTGCCGAGACTGACCCAGGCAGCGGCGAAGTCAGGACGCAGGGTGAGCGCGCGGCGGTAACGTGTTTCAGCTTCCTGAAGCCGGCCAAGGCGGGCTAGAGCGAATCCGGCGGCGTACTCGGCCTCAGGCAGGCGCGGCTTAAGAGCGAGAGCCCGCTGGTAGCATTCGAGGGCCTCGACGTTGCGATCCTGAAGGGCGAAAGCGTTGCCCAGGCCGAGATGCGCGCCGACCAATGATGGCTGGCGCTGGAGCGCGAGCTCAAATTCGCGAGCTGCCTCGTCGCCATGGCCGTCGGCGATGCGCAACTCGCCAAGGCCGGCGTGCGCGAGAGCACTCGTGCCGTCGAGCCGGATGGCTTGCTGGTAAGCGACATCCGCCTCAGCACCGCGACGTTGGGCGTTCATAGCCTGGCCCAGGGCGACCCATGCAGATCCTTGCAGGGATGAGTCCGCGGCAGCCGCGGATACGGCGGCAGTAGCCGTCTTGACTGCAGCTTCAAACTGTCGGCTTGCGAGCGCAACCAGGCTGATAGCGATGAGAGCCTGGGCGTTGAGCGGGTCCCGCGAGAGTGTGCGCTGACAGGCGACGGCCACCTGCGTGAGCCGGCTGGTGAGCGGGCCTGCGTGGTTGCCCGCCGATGGCGGAATAGCTGACGACACGCATGAATGAACTGCAAGCCGAGAACCGGGTTGAGGCGAGTTGATTGAGAATTCTCGAAAGGATTGAACCGGAGTGGGCTGCGGTGGGATGAATCACGAAGATTCATGAGATTTCTCCAACGGCTGTGGATGCAAGAGCTCAGACAAACCTGTGCGCTGCGTCGCAGGCGTGGACGGCGGGCCAGACTATGATGGTGCCGTGCCTGAGCGCGATCACCTCGGCGACTTGCTGGCCAATGCGATTACGCATGGGGTCGGCGCGGTGCTGGCCATTGTGGGAGCGGTGGGTCTGATTGTCGAATCGACGCGAGCGCCTGCGCGCCCAGGGTCTGCGCTGGTGGTGACGAGCTGCTCCGTCTTTGCCGGTACGCTTGTGCTGGTTTACCTTTGCTCCACGCTTTATCACTCGCTGGTGCGTACGCGTGCGCGAAGAGTGTTCCAGATTCTCGACCATTCGGCCATTTACCTGCTGATTGCAGGAACGTACACCCCCTTTACGCTGGTCTCGCTGCGCGGCCCGGTTGGCTGGACGATGTTTGGGATTGTGTGGGGACTCGCGGTTGCAGGCGTGGTGACGAAAAGCGTCGCGATGGAAAAGTTCAGGGGTGGGCGGCTTGCCATTGTGTCGGCGTGCGTGTACTTGCTGCAGGGGTGGCTGATTGCGTTTGCCGTGCTGCCGCTCTATCACGCGATCGGACTTCACGGGATGGCCTGGCTGTGCGCTGGCGGATTGGCCTATACACTGGGCATCGTCTTCTTCGCACTCGACCGGCTGCGCTACTTCCATGCGACATGGCACTTGTTCGTGCTGGCCGGCAGTGTCGCGCACTACTTTGCTGTGTTGTTTTACGTGGCGAGGTAAGAGCAGGGACCAAGGGACCAAGGGAACGAGGGAACAAGGTCCCGAAGTTGGAGCGCCTTCTTACTGGCTCTTGTTTTGCCAGTTGGTTAGCGGCTTGCTGACGAACAGTCCTTTGATGTGGTTGACGGCGACGACCCAGGGAACGGCCACGGAGAAAATGAAACGCGCGCCGACGGCTTGGACGCCGAACGGCAAGAGGGCGCGCAGGTCGCGGTGGTAGGCGTACCAGGCCTCAAGTAAGAACACAAAGACGAAGGGGACGACGCTCCAGCGAAGGAGGACGAGGGCGGCGATCTGAAGCAGGCAGCGGGTGGCATTGCGCACCAGGCGTCCAGAGCGGACGCGCGCCTGGCCATCGCTGACAGCGTAGCGCGCCATCTGGTGGGTGGCGGCGCGGAAGGTGTTGCGGGGATGATAGAGCGCCTTTGCGTTGTTCACGAATGCGGGTGTCGTTTCGCGGCGGGCGGACCTGTCAAAGAGCGTGTCTTCGCCGACGAGGACATCCTCAGGAAAACCGCCGATCTTTGCCCAGAGGGGTTTAGTAAAGGCCATGGAACGCGCGGTGCAGGATTTTGTGGGTTCGAGAGGCGAGAGCTTGACGCTGAAAAATGGTGCGGAAGCCACGTCCCAGAGGGAATGGTCTCCCGGGTCGAGGCACGAACCGCCGAGCGCGTACTGTGCGGCGCCGGCAGCCAGGGGAGCGGTGAGATTGCGGAGCCAGTCGGGCGTGTAGGTGCAGCCCGCATCGGCGGTGGCGATGAACTCGGACTTTGCCGCAGCAATGGCGACGTTGCGGCCTCGCGAAACGGGTCCCGCGGAATGCTTGAGGCTGCAGGTTTCATCGCGGATGGCAACGAGGCGCGGATCGTGAGCCTGCGCTTCGACGAGCCACTCCCATGTGCCGTCGGTGGAGCCGCCATCGACGATGACGACCTCGGCGGCAGCGGGCTGCTGCGCCAAAAGGCTGGTGACTACGCGCGCGATCTCCTGGGCTTCGTTGAGCTCGGTGACCACGATGCTGACTGGCTGCATGGGAAAAGTATAGCGATGGCGGGCTGCGGCGGGTTGTAGCGGAAATTATGATGGAGGCGGTCGAAATGAGGAAAGCAAGAGGAGCTCGATGAAGACGGTTGCCTTGGGCTTAAGGACTGTTCCCGCACTTGGACAAGGAACATGGAATATGGGCGACTCGCCTGGAAAGCGCGCGGCGGAGGTTGCGACGCTCAGGCGCGGGATCGAACTGGGAATGACGCTGATCGATACGGCGGAGATGTACGGCAGCGGGCGCTCTGAATCGCTGGTGGGCGAAGCGATCAAGGGGCTGCGCGACCGGGTGCAACTGGTGAGCAAGGTGCTTCCGTCGAACGCCTCGACGGAGGGGACGGTGCGCGCGTGTGAAGCGAGCCTGAAGCGGCTTGGCGTGGAGGCTCTCGATCTCTATTTGCTGCACTGGCGCGGACGATTTTCTCTGGGGGAGACGGTTGCGGGCTTTGAGCGGCTGTTGAAGCAGGGAAAGATCAGAGCGTGGGGCGTTTCGAACTTCGACGTAGACGACATGGAGGAGCTCCACAGGGTTCCGGGCGGTGAGGGCTGCACGGTGAACCAGGTGCTCTACAACCCGGAACATCGAGGGATTGAGTTCGATTTGCTGCCGTGGTGCAAGAGCCATGGCGTAACCGTGATGGCCTATTCGCCGGTGGGACAGGGCGGAAAGCTGCTGGCGTCTGCGACGCTCGGAAAAGTCGCCCAAAAGCATGGAGTTTCCCCGGCACAGGCGGCGCTGGCATGGTGTTTGCGGGAGCCGGTTGTGGCGATTCCCAAGGCCGGCTCGATTGCCCACGTTGAGGAGAACGCAGCGGCCGCGGACTTGGTGTTGGATGAGGAGGATCTGGCTGAGATTGACCGGGTTTTCCAAGCCCCAAAACGCAGGCAGGGGCTGGATATGCTGTGAAATTGACCCCAAAGGCGCTTTAACGGTAGAATTGGAGAGTTTGGCGATGCTCTCCCTTGTGGGAGTGCGGGTTTTCAAGGGTTCACCGCCATGGATGGCGTGTGTGCGGCCCTCGTTCCGATGCAGTTACTGTCTGTATCCGCCCCATCGAGCACACAGGGTTAAGATTCGCACCTGGTTCAAGGACCAGCGTGCCGGAGGGTTCGTTATGTATGCAGTGATTCGCACCGGCGGGAAGCAGTATCGCGTGGCGCCCGGCGACGTAGTGAAGATTGAAAGCGTGGCGTCAGAGAACGAGACGATCGAGTTCAGCGACGTGCTTGCGGTGAGTGGCGATTCTGGAACCGTGGCCAAGCCATCGACGGCGAAGGTGACGGCGGAAGTGCTGGGCGAAGGCCGCGGCGACAAGATCCTGGTATTCCACCTGAAGCGGAAGAAGCAGTACAAGAAGCTGCAGGGACACCGTCAGAACTTTACCGAGGTGCGCATCAAGGCGATCGANNGCAGCTCCACAAACGGACGGGATTCAAATGCACAGCGGCTGGGCGTGAAGGCCTTTGGTGGCCAACTTGTGACCGGCGGCTCGATCATCATGCGCCAGCGCGGCACCCGCATCAAGCCGGGTGTGAACGTGGGCATCGGTTCAGACGATACGCTTTTCGCGAAGGTAACGGGCCGGGTGAAGTTCGTGGATCGCGGCGGACGCGGGCGTTTTGCGTCAATCGAACCGGTGGCGGCCGAGTAACTCCGGCTCAGAACAAGAAAAGACAAGAAGAGAAAATACAAAGGCCACGGCGCTTGCCGTGGCCTTTGTTGTCGCTGGCCTCGTATCAGCGTGTTGCTGATTGGAAGCCTTCCTCCGAAAAATCTGCATCCACGAAGTTAATCGCGGCGCCCGCTCTAGGACTCAGACTCGCGACCCTTGAGGTTGCGGGTGAGGACCTTTTCAACCACTCTCTCGACATCGGTGAGGAAGAAGCTGTTGGCAGGCTGCTGGACGGCGATCTGCGTTCCGGTATGGCCCAGGGCAGAGGCAATCTCGTTCCAGCGGTAGATGGTTGAGTTGGCGGGCATCATGACGGGCTTACGCACCGCCTCAGGGAGCACGCAGTAGACCACCCAGACGGCAAGCGCAACCAGAATCATGGCCTCATAAACAAATTGCAGCGTTGAGGTCATGACGGAGGCCCGCGGGATGAAAGCGGCGAAGACGAAATCGTTTGCGGACATGAAGCCAAATCCGAGCGCAATGCCGAAGGCCATGTCGCGTACGGTGAGCCGGAGCGCGTTCATGCTGAGGCAGAGGAAGGCGAGCAGGCAAAGTTCAAGGATGCTGACCGAGCGCATGAGCGCGACGGCAACGTCAGGCACGGCGGAAAGGCCGCGATGGACGAAGGAGATGGAGGAAAATGTGAGTACCACTGAGACCAGGATGGCCCAGCGGAAGATCACGATGCCGATTTTCATCAACCCTGGCAGTGCCGAAAGAGCGGAGCGGAAGACCTCAATGCAAACCAGCAGCAGGAGCACCGCGCTGGCAATGTAGACCGCCCAATAGGGGAAGAAGTAGACCCAGTAGTAGTCCTGACCCCATGGCTTTGACTGCACATAGAGGGCAGAAAGAAGCATGGGCATGGAAGCCACGCGGAGCGCAAGGTAAGTAGCCATGTAAGGAAAGCGGCGATAGAGCTTGCGCTTCCAAAACAGGAACGCGAGCGAAGCCCAAAGGCCGAACTCCGCTGCGCTCATGACCGACATTGCGAGTTGAGAAGACATGTTGACCTACTCGCGATCTTAAGAGCGTTCTCAGAATAGCTCTTATGACCGCTGTCACTCAACCGCGAAAGCGGCGTGGATCGTGCCACTTTCGTGTTACCGCTGGCCGTCTAGCGGAGGTTGCCGCTGGGGCCGGGCTGGCAGGGCACCCAGGGGCCACACAGAGGCACCGGCAGGGCGCTGTTGACGGCCTGGCGGCTGGTGAGCGCATGGGAGGTGGCGGGTGACAGCGAAGCGGCGGCAGCGCCGGTAACGACGAGGCAAATGGCAAGCGTGCGGATAGCGAGTTTCATCGAAAGTAACCCCTTCTTGTTCGATTTGTGTTGGAATTGGCTCGTAAATCTGAAGAAATGGTAGACTATTTTTCTAAGCAAGTCTAATTTTTTCATATAGATAAATACTTAGTAACTATATCAATTACTAACGTCACCATCTATCGCCTCAAAAACATTCAAAATCAGCTCCTCGGAATCGCCTGAAAGGGCCTTTTTATACACTCTTTTTCGGGTATCCCGCATGCTAAAATAGAGTCATGTTTCGGGGCATCGAAACCCCCGCTTTTCAAACGCTTAAACCCTGATTTTTGTGCCGGAATCACGATCCGGAGACGGCCCCGGTTCCAGGGTGGGGCGCGCAGTAATGAAAAAAGCACTGCAAATGGAAACCTATGGCGACTAAGACAATGGCGATCGACGTACCCGACGAGAATTCCCAGCCGGGCGATACTGGCGACAGCGGAAGCTATACCGGCGAAAACATCAGGATCCTAGAGGGCCTTGAGGCGGTTCGCCTGCGGCCCGCGATGTACATTGGCTCGACCGGAGAGATGGGACTGCACCATCTTGTTTACGAAGTCGTAGACAACTCCGTGGACGAAGCGCTGGCCGGCTATTGCAAGAAGATCGATGTCGTCATCCACGTGGACAACTCGATCACGGTTGTCGATGATGGGCGCGGCATTCCCGTGGACCTGATGCCGGTGGGCAACGGCAAGATGATGCCGGCGGTGCAAGTGGTTTTGACCAAGCTGCACGCGGGCGGCAAGTTCGACGCATCCACATACAAGGTTTCCGGCGGTCTGCACGGAGTGGGCGTGAGTTGCGTGAATGCGCTCTCGCAGGAATTCAACGTGGAGATCTGGCGCGATGGGCACACATGGGAGATGGACTTCAGCGCCGGCGCTCCGGTGAGCGACCTGCGCAAGGCCGGCAACAGCAAGCGGCGCGGAACGAAGATCCACTTTCTGCCCGACAAGACAATTTTTGCGACTACGGAGTTCAACTACGACACGCTGGCACAGCGGCTGCGCGAGATGGCCTTCCTGAACAAGGGGCTTGAGATCACGCTCACCGATGAGCGGACGGCGGACGCGAAGACAGGTGAAGCGCGTCGCGCGGAGTTCCGCTATGCAGGCGGCATTGCCGAGTTTGTGAAGCATTTGAATCGCGGCAAGACGGTACTGCACGAAAAGCCGATCATGATGGAAGCGATGCGCGACGGGGTGGAGATCGAGATCGCGCTGCAGTACAACGACAGCTATTCCGAGACGGTGTTCAGCTTTGCGAACAACATCAACACGGTTGACGGCGGCTCGCATCTTTCGGGCTTCAGAACATCGCTGACGCGCACGATCAACGCGATCGGGCAGCAGTTGGGCCTGTTCAAGGATCTGAAGGAGAACCTGAGCGGCGACGATGTGCGCGAGGGACTGGTTGCGGTGGTGAGCGTGAAGCTGCCGCAGCCGCAGTTCGAGGG
>PLST01000158.1 GCA_003164255.1 Acidobacteriaceae bacterium
ACGAAGGGATCGGCGAACAGCGGCGGCGTGGGACTGGTATACGTGCTGCCATAGGGAGGATCGCCCGCCATTACGCCAATTTCGACGCCCTCAACCGCGGAAAAGAAGCGTCCGAATCCCAACCGGATGCTGGTTTGATCCTGCCCAAGGAGTTTTCCGATCAGTCCTCCGCGCGTGGCCGGCGCCCACGCCAACCCGAAACGAGGCGAGAAATTGTTCCAGCGCGCTGTAGCCAGCGACCGCGGAACTCCAGGATCGCCAGGGAAGACAATCCCCTCAGGTGCGCCGGGATAGACAACGGACTGTTCGCCGAGCACGAGGGTTTGAATCTGATTGAACCTCTCGTACCAGGGCATGATTACATCCCAGCGAAGACCGTAATTGAACTCCAGGCGCGATCGCACACGCCAGCTATCCTGGATAAACATCGCGCCATACTTATTGCGATTGCTGGTTGGCCGTGCGTCGCCCTGTGTGTACTGACTCGGGATTCCCAGGAGAAAATCGGCAAAATCGATTCCCGTCTCCTGACCGGTAAATAGAAATGTACCGTTTGACTGAACGTCAGCGGCCACATTCACCTGGCTGTAGATGGCTTCTCCACCAACCTTCAGCGTATGTGCCCCAATGGCGCGCGAAAAGCCGTCGCGCACCTCGATGCTGTTGTCGACCTGGTTGAGNNCGCTGCGGCAAAATGCTCGGTGCACCGCCTGGAGTAACGAAGCCCTGAGAGGCCAGCGATATGCCGGCGTTTCCTTTCGGCGTGCCCAGCGTATTGACATCGCGCACATAGGAAAGCCGCAGATCGTTCGCCGCCCTTGTGCCGAAGGTCTTCACATCGCCCAGCGTGAACATTTGCGTCAGTCCCAGATTCGAGGAGTCAAAGCCCGGGACGTTTGCGCCTCCCTGCTGAATCGGATACGGGTTGTCCATCGACCAATCGTCGGCAAAATAGAATGCAGACAAGGTTCCAACCCGCGAATTTTCGTCGATCCGCACCGCCGCTTTTTTGTCGTGCAGAGTCAAGGCTTGCGAGGTAGTCGAGAATTCATTGTCCCCTTGATTGGGAGACGGAATGTACTGAATAAGATTCTTCGCCGGACCTGACCATGTAGCTTTGGGGATGGTGGCATTGGGAAATACGCACGTGGCACTGGTGCAGCCAGGCGAATAGTAAGCCTCGCCGTCCGACACCGGATAGCCTAACTTGCTCGCAAGTAACTGCGCCCAGTAATTGCCTGACACAGTCGAGCCTGACAACATATCGGCCTCATCGGAGAAATTGCCCGTCTGTTCCGCCGCCGACGGGATGGAGATAAGTCCGCTATCAACACCCTCCTTCACGCCCGTGCCTTGATAATCGCCGAAGAAGAAGAGCTTATTGCGCAGCACGGGCCCACCGATCGTGCCGCCATATTGGTTCTGCTGATAGACCCCGCGTTCCCCGGTAATGAAGCTATCCGCGTCCAGCAAGGTATTGCGCAGGAACTCAAAAGCAGAGCCGTGGAAAGCGTTGCTGCCGGATTTTGTGACAACGCTGATGCGGCCACCGCTGTAATTCCCATATTCTGCGTCAAAGTTACCGGTGAGTATGCGAAATTCCGCAATAGAATCGAGGTTCGGAATGACAGCCGCGCCCATAGTGAACCTCTCCACGGTATCGGCATCGTTCACTTCGAACCCGTTGGCGTACTCGCGCTGTCCATTAATGGAGAGGGTCCCTGGACTCAGGTCTCCGGACGGATTCAGCAAACTTGCTCCGGCAGCGTTGATGGAGTGCGATGTGATGGATGTGGCAGGCGCCACGCCGGGCTGGAGCGAGAGCAGATCGGTGAAGCTTCGGCCATTCAACGGCACCGAGGTCATTTTCTTGTCGCTGATCACTTCTCCTGTTTGCGTATCGGCAATATCAACGTGCGTGGGCGATTCGTCCACGGTTACCGTATCGGTTCGTCCACCAATGGTGAGCGTGATATCGAGAAGCAGTGCGCTATTGGCGTTGAGAACGACGTCTAAGGTTCGGTACACCTTATAACTCTTGGCGTTGACACGAATCTCATAAGTTCCCACCGGCAATTCCTGAAAGGAATAGGCGCCGTTGGAGCCCGTCGTCATGCTCCGCTCCATGTTGGTTGCGGTGTTGATCGCCGTGACCGTGGCTCCGGGCACGACCTTCCCTGCTGGATCGAAGATCGTTCCAGACACGTTTCCCTCGACGCTCGCCCACAAGCTGGGCGCAATGAGCAGGCATCCGGCCATACACAGCGCGGCGCGAAACCGGCGAAGGCGGATGCGAAGATGCGCAGAGAGATGACGGGTTGGCGGTCCTGCCTTTTCCCCGATCGCGGTCATCTCGCATTTCCTCCATTACGTTCAACCGACAGCATCACTGCTGCCTGAACCTCACTTCAGAACGCCAGACGCAGCGCAAACTGCAACTGGCGCGGATCTGTCGCCGAAGAAATCGTCCCGAAACTCGCCTGATCAGCATAAGGGTTCGGGAGAGAATAACTGGGATGATTCAGCAAATTGAAAGACTGCGCCTCAAAAGTTGCGGTGGTTCGATCGTGCAGTGTGAACCGGCGCGAAAGCGACAAATCGAAGGAGCTGTAATCAGGGCCAATCAGGGAGTTGCGTCCTGCATCGCCGAAGGTATTGGGCGGCGCAACCGCAAATGCCGCCGTATTGAACCACTCGTCGGTTGTGCGGGTGCGTGCCTTCGTGACCGGGTTCACAGCCGCATTGGGATTGCCAATCACGTTGGGTCGATCCGAGCCGGCCTGCTGACCCGAGTTTCCAGTGTTGCTGTTGTCGTCTCCAGGAGAGAGTGTCGGGGTGAATGGTTGGCCGCTCTCGGCAGTTACAATTCCCTGAAGATCTGTATTCCTCGTCCACCGATTGTTGTGCGGCAAGCTCACGACGTACGCGGCAACGAAGCGATTTCTCATGTCGAAGCTGGAAGGCCCATGCTCCGCGGCGACATCGTGGCTATTCTGAGGGAAATTNNCATCGAAGATCGCACTGTACTGCGGATACGGCCTGCGCGATTGCAAATTATCCTGGCTTCCGGTAGACGAAAGCGACGGCTGATTCAGGTCACTCACGCGAATCAAATGCGATCCTGTGGACCCCACGTAGCTGAGCGAGAGCGTGCCGCGCTTCCCGATCGCTTGCTCCGCCGAGAGATTCCACTGCTGCATGTAGGGCGTAATGATCTTCGGACTCAAAACGCTAAGCGAAGCCGGAGGAGTATAACCTGCATTTGAAGGAAACGGGTTATTCAGGGTGAGCAAGCCCGCGGCAGAGGGGAAGAATACGTTCAGCACGAATTGAGGTGGATTGAAGTATGCGGTAGAGCCGATGATAAACATTCCCGCATCGTAGAAGTCGCCGTAGCCTGCACGAAGCACGAAGTTCGGCACTATGTTCCACGCAATTCCGACTCGCGGAGCGAAGTTCTTATAGTCCGGAGAAATGCCGGAGTCGCTGACGCCGTTGGTTCCCACCTGGACGATCTGTCCTGTCTTGAGGTCCAACTCCGACATGTCGTTATATGGATCGGTTGCCGGGCTGTTGAATTCATAGCGGCCGCCAAGACTGACAACCAGATTTTGGCGCACTTTCCATTCATCCTGAATGTAGGTGTCATAACTCATCGAGCGAAGACGAATGGAATTGTTGACCTGTGCCTGGATTCCCAAGGTTGGATATCCAAGCAAAAGATCCGCCAACGGTGATCCGGTGATTGCTCCCGAAAACGTGATCGATCCGCGCGCCAATTCATCCAGATGTCCGTTCAACTGTAGTTTGCGGATATCCGCTCCGAGACTGAAGGTATTGCGTCCGTGGAGAATCGTGAAACTGTCAGCAGCCTCGTAGGTGTTGGTATGCCGGAGGTTGGGGAAAGCGAAATCATCTCCGACCTGGGAGAAACCGGTGACGGAAATAGTGGGATATCCGTAATCGCGTGCAGGNNCCGCGAAAAGCGATTGAACCCGAGTACGGCCGAATTGATGGCATTGGCGCCGAAGCTGTGCTGCTCGCGAATCATGGCGTTATGCGTGTGGTCGGAGTCGTAATCACCAAAACCCGGCACCGCTCCTGTGGTACTTACGCCCTCCGGGTAAGGCTGGAAGAGATTGACGATCCCTTGTGAGTACCGCAACGTCAGTTCATCGTGCGGCGAGATTTGATGGTCGCCGCGAAAGCTGTTTTCTGTGCGATCATCGGGCTCGACCGGCTGGCCGAGATAGTTATTCACCGAACCGGTGAGATTCGGTTGGGGGTAGAGCTTGAGAATATCTGCTGAAAGCGGAGAAATCGGAATTGCCGCGGGGTTCATCGGCAATCCCGTCAGCGGATTAATGATGGTTGTTCCCAGTGCGCTCAGATTTCCCGCGCGTTCCGCAACGGTGGGGACCACGGCCTGTTGGCTCGCGCCTTCGCGCCGCCGAAAGAAATCTGTGTTCGCAAAAAAGAACGTCTTGTCCTTGCGCAGCGGCCCTCCTGCCCCCGCACCAAACTGATTGCGGATATAGGGTGCCTTGATAAAGCCCGCGCCATCGAAGTAATTGCGGGAATCGAGGACTTTGTTTCTCAAGTATTCGTATGCCGTG
>PLST01000474.1:0-6243 GCA_003164255.1 Acidobacteriaceae bacterium
ACTCCACCAGCTCTCCCTGGATCAGTCCGTTTGAAGCCAGCACCTCGCGGCTGTCCAGTTTGAAGGGGTTTCCGGCAAAGTCAGTGACCCGTCCGCCAGCCTCTTCCACCAGTAGAATTCCCGCCGCCGTGTCCCATGGATTCAGGTTGAATTCCCAGAAGGCTTCAAGCCGGCCCGAGGCCACATATGCCAGGTCCAGCGCGGCAGATCCCGCCCGCCGCACACCGTGCGAGCGCAGAGTGAATTCCTGGTAGAAATGCACATTCGGGCTCGCGTGCCGTTTGCGGCTCGGAAAGCCCGTCGACAGAAGCGCCTCTGCCAACTCGGGCACGCGTGAGACCTTTATCGGCCTGCCGTTCAGTCGCGCGCCCTGTCCCCGTTCCGCGGTGTAGATCTCATCGCGCAGCGGGTCGTAGATCACCGCGGCAACCAGCGTTCCGTCCTCGTCCTCGGCCTTTCCCGCAGGCCGCTGCTCCAGGCCCATTGAAACGCAGAACTGAGGAAACCCGTGCGCAAAATTCGTGGTCCCGTCCAGCGGATCCACGTACCAGCGGAACTCTCCCTGCATTCGCTCGCGCGTGCCCTCTTCGCCATAGATGCCGTGATCGGGAAACGTCTCGCCCAGCCGGGTTTTGATCAGTTTCTCCACCGTCCGGTCGGCCACCGTCACCAGGTCAACGTCGCCCTTGTACTCGGTCTCAACGCCCTGGGCAAAAAACTCGCGCAGCTTGGCACCCGCCTCGCGCGCAATCTCTGTAGCCTTGGGAACCCATACCAGATGTTGCTCAGCTGGCGAGCCGTTGCTCGCGGGGCTCACGCGTGCTCCTCGTGAGCGGGCAGGCCCAATCCCGAGCCGGCACGCGGCGAGCGCCGCTTGCCCTGCTCGCTGATGGTGCGGATCTGGTGCTTGTAGATGAAAAGGTTGGGCAGCCCATCGCGCGTCAGCCGCAGCATGGCGTCGTCGAAGTATTCAATCCAGCCGCGCACGGTCTCGCCGTCTCGCAGCTTGATGGTCACAATCACCTGGCGGTCGCTCAATGAACGTAAATAAAGAGCTTCCTGGCCGGTTTCGCCCGGCGGAGGGGTCTTGGAACGGCGGCGTGAAGACAAGGGCGAAGTCATCATTCCATTTTAGATGCGTTTTCCGTTCCNNCGCTTACGGAGCGAGGCGGCGAAGAGAAACTGCGCTTGTACCTGGGAAGTCTGAGGGCATCGAAAATGTCACCGGCCTTCGCGCCAACCATTCCAACGCCCGCGGAATGATGGTCTGGACCGCAGCATCGCGCAGGCCCGGTGGGTCGACATCTCCCGGCCAGACATGGCCGTAGGTCGCGATGTAGACACGCCCCTTGCCATAGGTTGTCGTCCACTCGACTGGCCACAGCAGGCCCAGTTTGGGATTGGAGTCCCGCGCATAGGCCAGCACCTGCAAATGCTCGGCTGGGCCGCGCGCATAGTAGTAAACTTCCATGTCGGCTGAGAGCCACGCCCGCGGCATACCGGCATGGATGGGATCGTCGCCGAGCCGCGTCACCAGCACGTCTTTGCGCTGGCCATGGGCTGTGCCGAGGCCTTCGCCTGCGGGAATGCGCACCAGTTCACCGGAATCGCTGACACGAATTGCGGTGCCATAGCCGGCATCGCGCCAGCTGAGCCCGACCATCTGCTCATATTCCTTCCAGCCCACAAAGGCGTTTTCCGCGGCGTGATAGATGTAAACGCCTCCGCCCTTGCGCACGTACGCCGCGAAGTCACGTTTCACCGGTTCCGGCCAATCCGGTTTTGGTTTCAATCCCTGCAAAAGGCCGTTGTCGCCGTTTTCGTCGCAGGTCTGGATCACCACATCGTAATCGGCAAACCGCGGCCGCCACGCCTGCCAGGCGGCGGAGCCAGTCTCCACTGGCGCCGTGCTCTCCGCGACGTCAAATTCGCCTGCCGCCTGAAGAATGCCCCGCAGAAGCTGCGTGGTCTGCCGCCAGTCGTGGTTGCTGAATCCATCCACAATGAGGACGCGGATTTTTCCGTGGTTGCTTTTGCCAAAGCAGGGAAGTGCACAGGCAAGCAGAACGACGAGCACGCAAAGAAGGCGCCGATGTTTCATGCCGTCAGGTTACAGCAACCGGCTTCCGATAGGAGGGGTCAATCTTTTGCGGCCCGCGAATCCCCGTAGTACCCTGTCTTGTGCCGCACGTCGAAGTCCGTGGCCGATGCCCGTGGCACCGTCACCCGAATCCGGTGGAAGATCCGTCCCGGTTCCTGGTTGTGCGGATAGTAGCCCAGCAGATATTGCGTCCGCAGATCGTCGCTCACCTGCTTGAAAGCCGCATCGAGGCCCCCATCCCCCACATAAAAGTACTTGCCGCCGGTCTCCTCTGACAGTGTGATCAGTGCATGTTCGCCGCCTGTGTCGCGTCCGGCGCTGGCCTCAATCGGCACGTCGATGAGCGAGTAGATCATGACTTCATTGCGCAGCGCCTGTTCCAGCGCCTGGGCATAGGTGGTGCTTTGAACCGTGTCGTCGCCATCCGAAACCACCACTAGCACCTTGCGCCCATCCTTCGGTCCCAAACGCTCCGAGCCCTGGTAGATGGCGTCGTAGAGCGCCGTGGCAAAGTCCGAGTGCAACTGGTTGAGGCCACGGTCAATCTGGCCCATGTTGTTGGTGAAGGGCGTCAGCGCGCGCACTTCCGTGGCAAACTGCATGACGCTCATCTGGTCCTGCGGGCGCACAATCGCATGCGCGAACCGCCGTGCCGCTGTCGCTTCTTCCGTCAAGTCCTTTCTCACGCTGCCGCTGGTGTCGATGGCCAGCGTCAGATTCAGCGGCATCTCCGACTGTTTTTCAAAGATGGCAATCTGCTGCGGCCGCCCGTCTTCAGTCACGGCAAAATCCTCGCGCGTCAGCCCGGGCACGATGGCGCCGTTCTTGTCCGTCACGTTCACAAACACGTTCACCAGCCGCACGTCCACATGTAGCGTCAGGTCCTGCGTAGCTGCCGGCAGGGCCACGCTCGCCATCAGAACGCACCCCAGTAGCCACGACCCCAGCCTGGGGATTCTAGATCTCACGCGAATCCTCCNNACCGCAATCCCAGCCGGAAACGGTTCGCCATCCGCCCATACCGCGCCATCCACAAACGTCTCCCGCTTCCAGATCGGCACTGTCTTTTTCAGCGTGTCGATCAGCCACCGGCAAGCATCGAACGCCTGAGCCCGGTGCGCGGATGCCACCACAATCAGCACGCTCGTCTCGCCAATTGCCAGCCGCCCCAGCCGGTGGACCAGCATCACCTGCCGCACGCCAAACTTCTCCCGCGCCTGGCGGCCAAGCGCGTCCATTTGTTTCAGCGCCATCTCTTCGTAAGCTTCGTAGTCCAGATGCAGGGTCTGGCGGCCGCGCGAGTTGTTGCGCACAATGCCGTCAAACACCGCCACCGCTCCATCTTCGCCGCGTTTGGCCTCCGCCACCAGCCTTACTGCATCAATGGGCTCGCGCGTCAGCGCCGTCAACACTTCCGCATCCATCTCGGGGGCCCCGCCAGACACTGGCGGCAACAGTCCCACCTCGTCGCCCTCGCTCAGCGGGTCGTCGGCGCGGGCATACTCGGCATTCACGCTCACTGCCATGCCACGCAACCCCTGCGCGGGCAGGCGCGACGCCAGCAGGACACTCAGATCCTCCAGCAGATCGGCCACCAGGGCGCCCTCAGCCAATTCCAGCGTGATCGCCGCCGGCCCCAGCCAATCTTTCGACACTCCAAAAGGAAGAACTCGTACGCGCATAGTCAATTGAGGCTCTTGAAAGAATACCGCCTGTTGCTTAGACGCAGTATCAGGTAATCAGGAGGCGGCCGTTCCCCCATGCTCGGCTGATTGTTCCGGGGCAATAGCGCATTCTCCATCGCTCCCTCCAGATTCCGGTACAACACGCGCGTTGGTTCAGCGTAGAATGTCATTCAACAAGCTACCGGCAGAGGAGAGGATCAAGAATCCAGGTACAGAGGAGCAGGACGAAATCCGCCCATGCTTCCGCGTCCAGACCGCTGCCGGTGCATAAAAACTGGGGGAAAACATGGGTTGGAAATCATTCCTCGTTCTTATTTTTTGTGCCGCGATCGTAATTCCCGCACCCGCGCAAGGTTCGGCGGGGTCCCAGACGCAAAGTTCCGTATGCACGCTGGCCGACAGCAACCAGATGACAGTGAGATTCACGCCCCTGCCCGCAAATGCCCGGATCGATACGGGGAAGGGAAAAGTCTGGAGCCCCGGAGATACGCCAATGTACCTCTTTTCGGAGGCTGCTTTCTCCCTTGGAGGTTCGGATGTGCCTGTGGGCGCGTACTCCATGTACCTGATCCCGAACGGCCGCAAATGGACGGTGATTGTGAACAAGGACGTGACCGCAGGCGACAAGTACGACGAGAAACAGGACATCGCGCGCGCTGAGATGAGCGGTGAACAGCTCCTAGACTCTCAGGCCTTCAGCATTGTTTTCGTGCGCCCGGCGCCCAAGCAGTGCAGTCTTCAAATCCTTTACGGAAAGTTGGCTTTATCGGCAGAATTCAACGAGAAGTGAGCAGCGCGTCCGATCGCGCAACACGTCGTTCCTGTATATTTTGATACACCCTAAACAAGCTTGTAGAGAAAGCCCGTCGGCGTGCCCCACAGGTTGCGCGCGCGATCCTCGTAAAAGATGCTGAACTCGATGCCGGCCATGTCGTAGTCGAACAGCGGCACGCGGTCGAACGTATAGTCGCCTCGCACTGAATATTCATCGCCCCCGCAGTCGATCATCAGCGTATCCCCGGTCGAGAGCCGCTCGGGATGCGTCAGCAGAATGCATCCAAAGGCAAACACGCCCATCGCATACTCATTGCCGGCCATTGAAATGCGCGTACGCCGCGCAGAGGCGCCGCGATGCAGCATGCCGGCCTGCGCGCCCACCACCAGGATGTCGCTGCCCTCCTGCTGTTCGCCGAGGATCGTTTCTGCCAGCCTCGAACGTTCCGTCTGCCGCAGGTACGTTTCCCCCAGCTTGCCTATGATGCGGTTTGAGAATCGGCGCTTCGACGTTAGAATCCCCAGCAGCATCTCCACCGCTTCGTTGTACGTTGAGGCCATCGCCTGCCATCGCGGAATCGCGAACCACGCCTCCGCGCCCTCGGGCAATTGGCGCCGCGCAAGCCGCTCCTGGCACGAGCCCAGGCGCGGAAACACCTTGCGCAACTCCGTCACCTGCGCCTCCACAGGACGCACCCGGTACGTCGGCGGATAAACGCGATTCGAGGGAGCCTGTTCGTCCTTGTACTTGTCGCTCACCGTGTGGCGATGGATGATCTCCACCACCTTCTCCGTCACTTCGCACCTTAGTTTGCGGTCCACGTCAAGAACAGCCTGCACGCTCTGCCGGTCCAATTGTTCGATCGCGGTCTCGTACGCATTCTGCACGGCCTCCCCCAGCGACTCTTTCAGCATTCGGTTTTGCTGCTCGGTCGTGTTGCCCGAAAGGTGCAGCGGAACTATCTGGTGCGGTGTCGCAGTGGTGGTTGCCATGGTTGCCGTTCTCCGCTATCTCGGGTGCTGGACTCACAGTCCTTATCGGCAACGCGGCCCTTTTCGACAGGTCAATATCACCAAGGTTGCCTGTTTCCCAGACAAACAAGAAAAGGCCGGCAGGTTCGCCGGCCTTTTCTCATGTCTTCAATTCGCCAACTCAGGAGATGGAACTCGATGCGGCCGCGGCCGGCTGTTTGTCCGGCCGTGCCTTCATCAAGGGCAGCGCCACGTCCAGCACGTCCTCAATGCGGCTGGCGTAGTGAACCGTCACGCCCTCCATCATCTCCGGCGTCAGGTCCTCTTCCACGTTCTGGCGGTTTTCCGCGGGCAGAATGATGGTTTCCACTCCCGCCCGGCGCGCCGCCAAAAACTTCTCCTTGATTCCGCCCACCGGCAGCACATTGCCGCTCAGCGTAATCTCGCCGGTCATGGCCGTCAGCGGCCGAACCGGTGTATCGGTCAACAGAGACGCCAGCACCGTCGCCATGGTCACGCCGGCTGAAGGACCGTCCTTGGGAATCGCTCCTGCGGGCACGTGAATGTGCAGGTCGATCTCCCGGGTAAAGTCCTCTGCCAGGCCAAGGGAAGTGGCGTTCGACCTAACCCAGGTCAGTGCGGCCTGCATGGATTCCTGCATCACCTCGCCAATCTGGCCGGTCATCGTAAAGCCGCCCTTGCCCTTCATCT
>PLST01000474.1:6328-7664 GCA_003164255.1 Acidobacteriaceae bacterium
CGGGAAACTCGATCTGCTCGGTCGTGATTCCGTTCTCTTTGATCTGCCGGGGAATCAGATACCGGTTCGCGATCTGCACCTTTTCTTCCTCGGTGTAGCCCTGCAGGAAGATCAGTTCCATCCTGTCCAGCAGCGGCGGCGGCACCGTATCAAGCATGTTCGCCGTGCAGATGAACAGCACCTTGCTCAAATCGAACGGCACGTCCAGATAGTTGTCGCGGAACGTGTTGTTCTGCTCCGGATCGAGCGTTTCAAGCAGCGCTGAAGCCGGATCGCCCCTGAAGTCTCTTCCCAGCTTGTCCACTTCGTCCAGCATGATCACCGGGTCGTTGGTTTCCGCCCGGCGTATGCTCTGGATGATCTGGCCCGGCAACGCGCCAATGTAGGTGCGGCGATGGCCGCGAATCTCTGCCTCGTCGTGCATGCCGCCCAGCGACACGCGCTGGAACTTCCGGCCCAGTGCCCGTGCAATCGACCGCCCCAGGCTCGTTTTGCCCACGCCCGGAGGTCCCACAAAGCACAGGATCGGTCCCTTCATGTCGGGCTTCAACTCAAGCACGCTCAGGTAATCCAGGATGCGGTCTTTTACCTTCCGCAATTCGTAGTGATCCTCATCCAGAATCTCCTTCGCCTTGCCGATGTCGATCTTCGCGCCTGAGCTCTTCGCCCACGGCAGCACGGCAAGCCACTCGATGTAGTTGCGCGTCAGCGAGTAATCGGCCGCCATCGGCGACATGCGTGCCAGACGCGCCAGCTCCTTCAGCGCTTCCTTCTTCACGTCCTCCGGCATGCCCGCCGCATCGATCTTCTGGCGCAGCTCATCGTTCTCGCGCTGCCCCTCGTCCTGCTCGCCCAGCTCTTTCTGGATCGCCTTCAACTGTTCGCGCAGATAGTAGTCGCGCTGCGACTGCTGCACCTGGTCCTGCACCTCGGTCTGGATCTTGGTGCGCAGTTGCTGCACCTCCAACTCCTTCGCCAGATGCTTGTTCAGCAGGGTCAGCCGCTCTACAATCTCGGCCGTCTCCAGCAGTTGTTGCTTGTCGTCGGTGGTCAAGAACGGCAGCGACGAGGCCACAAAGTCCACCAGCTTGCTCGGCTCATCGATGTTGCTCGCAATGGTTCGCAATTCGTCAGAGAGTGTCGGCGACTCGGAGACAATCTGCTGGAACTGCGCAATCACGTTGCGCACCAGCGCCTCGACGCCGGAACTGGCCGCCGGCAAAATGTCTTCCAAAGGCTCAATCTCGGCGACCATGAAGGGCTCGGTCTGCGAGAAGCGCACCAGCCGCACGCGGCCCACGCCCTCGGTAAACACAAACCGGCTCTGGTTCGGCAT
>PLST01000374.1:0-3738 GCA_003164255.1 Acidobacteriaceae bacterium
TGGCTCTCACCATTTCCACGGGCTTCGTGGTAGATGATGCGATCGTCATGATCGAAAACATCTCACGCTATCTCGAGGCCGGAGATTCGCCCATGCAGGCGGCGATCAAGGGCGCCGAACAAATCGGCTTCACTATCATCTCCCTCACTGTTTCATTGATAGCCGTGCTTATTCCGCTGCTTTTCATGGGCGATGTCGTCGGCCGTCTTTTCCGGGAATTCGCAGTTACCCTGGCGGTCACGATCATCCTTTCTGCCGTCGTTTCTCTCACCCTGACGCCCATGATGTGCTCGCGCATTCTGCGCCACACTCCCAAAGAACAGCAGGGCCGGTTTTTCAAGGCGTCGGAGCGTGTTTTCGACCGAATGATCGCGTTCTATGGCCGCACGCTTAAGTTCGTCCTTGGATACCAGACCGTCACGCTGCTGGTCGCCGTAGCCACGCTGATCCTGACCGTTGTTCTCTACATTGTTATCCCCAAAGGTCTCTTTCCCATACAGGATACAGGCGTAATTCAGGGCATTTCGCAGGCNNCACATTATCCTTCAGGATCCGGCGGTCGAGAGCATCTCCTCCTTTATCGGTACCGATGGAACCAACACCACGCTGAACAGTGGACGGATTTCCATCAATCTGAAGCCGCTGAACGTGCGCAACATGAACGCCTCCGACGTGATTCGCAGGCTGCAAACCAGCCTTCAACCAGTGGAAGGCATCACGCTCTACATGGAGCCGGTTCAGAATATTACCGTCGATGACCGGGTCAGTCGAACCCAGTACCAGTACACGCTGGAGGACTCCAACTCCGATGAATTGAATCTGTGGACCGCAAAGCTCGTCGAAAAGATGAAGCAGCTACCTCAGCTTGCCGACGTGGCGACTGACCAGCAGACCGGAGGCCTCGCCGCTTCGCTGGTGATTGACCGCGTTACCGCCTCACGGCTTGGCATTGCCCCGTCCACCGTCGACAGTACGCTCTATGACGCTTATGGGCAGCGTCAAATCAGCACCATGTACACGCAGTTGANNAGTTGAACCAGTATCACGTGATTCTTGAAACCACACCGAGCGCACAGCAAGGACCAGCCAAACTCCAGGATTTATACATCCAGACGAATGCGTCAGCGGGAGGCTCCGGCCCTGGAGCTTCCTCATCCTTCGCCTCCTCGGGATCCTCTTCGGCAGGCTCGAATGCGACGACGACTACAGTTGCCTACACGCCGTCCTCGGCTGCACTTAGCGCGCCAGCGAATGCCATCCGATCCGGAGTCGGCGCCAGCGGCACTTCTGCAACTGCCGCTGTAACCACAACAGCGGCTTCCAGTGCTGTGCCTCTCAGCGCGTTCATTCATGTTGAGAAGGCGATCGAGCCACTTTCAATCAATCACCAGGGCCAGTTTCCGGCAGTGACCATTTCGTTCAACCTGGCTCCCGATGCAGCACTGGGAGGCGCAATCACGGCTATCGTCAGGGCGCAGAAAGATCTGAACATGCCGGCCAGTGTTCAATGTGGCTTCCAGGGCACCGCGGCCGCCTTTCAAGGCTCGCTCGCCAATGAGGGCCTCTTGATTCTTGCCGCGCTGGCCGCGGTCTATATCGTGCTCGGCGTCCTGTACGAAAGCTTCATTCATCCCATCACGATTCTTTCCACTCTGCCATCCGCCGGGGTTGGCGCATTACTCGCGCTCATTATCTTCAAGCAGGATCTCAGTGTGGTCGCAATCATCGGCATTATTCTTCTGATCGGCATTGTGAAGAAGAACGGCATCATGATGGTTGACTTTGCGATGGAGGGCGAACGAGAACACGGAAAGAACGCCACGGACGCAATCTACGATGCCTGCCTGCTGCGATTCCGCCCTATCATGATGACGACCATGGCAGCGCTGCTGGCGGGGATTCCGCTGGCATTGGGTCAGGGGATGGGTTCTGAGCTGCGGCGTCCATTGGGCATTGCCATGGTCGGCGGCCTGCTGCTCAGCCAGGTGCTCACTCTCTACACCACGCCGGTCATCTACATCTTCTTCGATCGAATCGGCCATCGCTTCAGCCATGCGCCTGCAACCGTCAACGGAGATGACCAACCGCAACTGGCGGAGGGAACGTGAATATCTCCGCTCCATTCATCCGGCGTCCGGTCGCTACCACCCTGCTAACAGCAGGCATCACGCTCGTCGGCGCCATCGCCTTCAATGTTCTGCCTGTTTCTCCGCTGCCACAGGTCGATTTTCCAACCATCTCGGTTTCGGCTGGTCTGCCCGGCGGGAGTCCGGAAATCTGTGCATCTTCCATTGCAACCCCGTTGGAGCGCCAATTCAGCCACATCGCCGGCGTGACCGAAATGACCTCGTCAAGTTCCCTTGGGAGCACCTCGATAACTCTGCAATTCGACCTGAGCCGCAACATCGACGGCGCGGCGCGCGATGTCGAGGCAGCGATTAATGCCGCGCGCACCTACCTACCCGCAAACCTCCCTGCCAACCCGACTTATCGCAAGGTGAATCCAGCGGACGCGCCAATCATGATTCTCGGACTTACATCGGATAAGTACGACAAGCCGACACTCTATGACGAGGCGTCGTCTATCATGGCGCAAAAACTTTCTCAGATCGCTGGTGTGGGGCAAGTTTCGGTCAGTGGAGGCTCCGGTCCTTCCGTACGCGTGGAGGTGAACCCAACGCTGCTCAACAGCCACGGACTCACCATCCAGAATGTTCAATCCATGCTGACTCAGCAGAATGCGCACGAGCCGGCAGGTCAGATCTCAGACGACAATACAACCGCCGATATTGTCACCAACGACCAGATCTCCCATGCGGATCAATACAAACCCCTGATTGTGGGTTACAACAACGGCGCAGCAGTCAGGCTGTCGGATGTGGCCGATGTTACAGAAGGGCAGTCCAACATCCGCAACGCAGGATATCTGAATGGCGTCCCCTCCATCACTGTCTTGATCTTTCGCCAGCCGGGCGCGAATATTATCAATACCGTTGACCGGGTCCGCGCACAATTGCCGGCGATTGAAGCTTCCATTCCGCAAGGCATAAAGACCGAAGTTGTCGTTGACCGCACCACCACCATCCGCGCGTCTGTCAGCGATGTGGAACGCACTCTCATTCTCTCGGTCGTGCTCGTGATTCTTGTCGTCTTCGTGTTTCTGCGCGACTGGCGAGCCACCCTCATTCCCATCGTCGCCGTNNACGGGGTTCGTCGTCGATGATGCGATTGTGGTGATGGAGAACATCTCGCGCCTCCGCGAAGACGGAATGCCTCCACTGAAGGCAGCATTTCAGGGATCGAGTGAGATTGGTTTCACCATCCTGTCCATCAGCATGTCGCTGATCGCGGTGTTCATACCCATCCTCTTCATGGCCGGCATCGTCGGACGCTTGTTTCGCGAGTTTGCGATTACCCTCTCGACGGCCATTGTCGTATCGATGCTCATCTCGCTGACTACCACGCCCATGATGTGCGCCTATCTGCTCAGGGATGAGCGGACGATCCAGCATGCCCGCGCATATCGCGTAACCGAGAAGGGATTTGCGTGGATTGTCTCCGTTTACAGCCGCTCCCTGACATGGGTTCTGAAGCATCCGGTCCCCGTGTTAGTGGTTCTTCTGCTTACCATCGGATTGAATTTTTACCTAATCGACATTATCCCGAAGGGATTCTTTCCGCAGCAGGACACCGGAGTTATCACTGGAAGCGCGCGAGGCCCGCAGGACGCGTCGTTTC
>PLST01000374.1:3771-11179 GCA_003164255.1 Acidobacteriaceae bacterium
CGGCCGAAGTTGAATCGGCTTCCGGTTGCTTCAGCATTCCTTCAAGCAGCGCAGGACCTCCGCATCGGCGGGCGCCAGTCCAATGCGCTGTACCAATACACGATTCAGTCGGACAACGTGGCGGATCTCTCGCACTGGGGTCCCATCCTGCTTGCGGGAATGCAGAAGCTTCCCGGCTTTCAGGATGTCAGCAGCGATGCGCAAAATAGCGGCCTGGAAGAGCTGCTCACATACGATCGTCCTACTGCGGCAAGGCTTGGCATTACGCCGTCGTCTTTAGACAGTGCCCTTTCTGGCGCCTTTGGGCAGTCGCAGGTATCCCTTATCTATACGCAGTTGAACCAGTACTACGTGGTATTGGAAGTAGCGCCGCCGTATTGGCAGAGTCCCGATGGACTGAAGAATATCTATCTCAAAACCTCAGGCAGCGGCGTCGTTCCGCTTTCGACAGTGACAACGGCGCAAGCCCGCACCACCCCGCTCATCATCAACCACACCAGTTCCTTCCCATCCGTCACCGTGTCATTCAACCTTGCTTCGAACATGTCGTTGAGCGATGCAACCAGGATGGTTTCGCAGATGCAGCAACGGCTGAATATGCCGGGAACTGTCCGCGGTTTCTTTGCCGGAACCGCGGCAGCGTACCAGGCCTCGCTGGCAAACGAGTGGATACTGGCGATTACGGCCATCCTCGCGGTCTATATTGTGCTGGGGGTTTTATACGAAAGCCTGGTTCATCCTCTCACCATCATCTCCACGCTGCCTTCGGCGAGCGTGGGAGCCATGCTCGCTCTCATGCTCTTCAAAATTGACCTCAATGTCATCTCGATCATCGGCATCATTCTGCTTATTGGCATCGTGAAAAAGAATGCCATCATGATGATCGATTTTGCGTTGGTAGCGGAGCGCGAACACGGCAAAACGACCACCGAAGCCATTTTTGAAGCCTGCCAGCTTCGCTTTCGTCCCATTCTGATGACCACGATGGCCGCACTCTTCGGCGCGTTGCCGCTGGCCTTTGGTACGGGAACCGGCTCCGAGCTCAGGCGGCCTCTCGGCATCACAATCGTCGGTGGATTGATTGTGAGCCAGATGCTCACTCTCTACACCACGCCCGTCGTCTATCTGTTCTTCGACCGTTTACGTCTGCGCTTCCAGGGCAAACAATCGGCGGCTCTTTACCCTGGAACCGCCGAGGCTACCTAGCAAAGGTTGAGTTTGGAGTACTTGTCATGAAAAAGCCGATCAAGCAATCCGGAAGCCCGACCGCGGCGTGCTGTACGCTCGCTATAGCCGCACTGTCATTAGTGTTGCCTGGATGCAATGTCGGGCCAAGGTATCTACCGCCCACCGCGACGGCGCCTGCGGCTTTCAAAGAGTCTCCTGACCAGTTCAAGGAGTCCGACGGATGGGCCGTGGCGCAACCCCAGGACGCTGTTCTTCGCGGCAAGTGGTGGGAAATCTACAACGAACCGGAATTGAATTCGCTCGAAGATCAACTCAACGTCGACAACCAGAACATTCAGCAGGCATTCGAAAACTTCATGGAGGCGAGAGCGCTGGTGCGTGAGGCGCGCGCGCAGTACTTCCCAACCGTTAGCATTGGCGCCGCCTACACCCGCTCGCAGACATCTTCCAACATCGGCTCTGCTGTTACTACTGGAGCACCTGGCGGTAAACAGGCGCAGATCTTTTCGCTCCTTGCCGATGCCTCCTGGGAACCCGACCTGTGGGGCAAGGTCCGTAACGCGGTGCATGCTGCCCAATACACGGCACAACTATCCGCTGCCGACCTCGAAAACGAGCGACTGTCTGAACAGGCCAGTCTCGCCGAATACTTTTTTGAGATTCGCGGCCAGGATGCATTGCAACAAATACTGAATGACACGGTTGAAGCCGACAAGAAGGCACTCGCGGCTGTGCAGACCGCTTACGACACAGGTGTGGGCGACCAGATCTCCGTTGTTGAAGCGCAGGCAACACTGGAGAGCGCGCAATCCACGGCGATTAACCTCGGTATTGCACGGGCGCAGTATGAGCATGCGATCGCAATGCTCACCGGCAAGCCGGCTTCGACGTTTTCCATTCCGGTCGAACCCAGGACCAGCACGCCTCCTCCAATACCAATTGGAGTGCCGTCGCAACTGCTGGAACGGCGACCGGACATCGCTGCCGCAGAACGGAACATGGCCTCAGCGAATGCGCAGATAGGTGTTGCATATGCTGCCTTTTATCCGGCTCTTACACTCTCAGCCGGCGGCGGTGTAGAGAGTTCAGCCATCAAAAATCTCCTGGACGCGTCGAGCCGCTTCTGGTCCGTTGGCCCATCGATCTCTGAGACTGTTTACGATGGCGGCCTGCGCCGCGCGACCGTTAACCAGTACATCGCAACATACAACGCAAACGTGGCCACGTATAGGCAGTCGGTGCTTACGGCATTTCAGCAGGTTGAAGATTCGCTCGCGGCGGTTCGCATTCTCTCGCAGCAGATTCGTCGCCAGCAGGAGGCTGTCGACTCCTACCAGACATCTCTGCGGCTTGAGTTGGGACGTTACGAAAACGGCATCGATCCTTACATCGACGTGGTCACAGCGCAGACCTCCCTGCTCGCCAACCGCCAGTCTCTCGCGAATCTCGAGATCCAGCAAATGACGGCGTCAGTTCAATTGATCGAATCCCTTGGCGGCGGCTGGGATCGTTCGCAATTGCCCACACCGGCGCAAGTCACGCAATCTCCCTCGAAGTCAGAGACCAGGATTGAAAGATTCGTGAATCAAAACTAGGTGGAGAAGTTTTCAGCCGGTGAAACGCGTGGAGTGTGGCTCCTCACTCCTGTCAGAGAGTTCCTGCTACGTGCGGGTACCTTTCTACACGGCGTTATTTCATAGCAATTCAACGGTGACGAGGAAACCTCGACACCGGATCGTCGGCATTATCTCCAACGCAATCCCTAACGTCTGCGCTCATTCTGCGCACCAGTTCGTAGCGGCGACAGGTCCAACTCATACTCCCGGTGCACTTGAATCGACTGCATCGAGCCTGCTTGACCTTTTTCGTCGAACCGTGGCTCCATGCCTGGCTCGAAGAATACTCGCGCACCGCTCGCAAGCGGCATCACCTGGAGGTCGAACACCGAGCCCGACTCGTCTGACAAGAATCTCTTCAGCCCAATCTGCCATGCCAAACCGTTGTAGAAGTTATCCGTGAGCAATCGGTCGCCGGATAAGAGCCGTGCCTGGTCTCCCTGGTAACGAATGTCGAGCAACAAGTCGCTCAACCCATTCATTGCGCCGCGCGGAACCGTGATCCGCCAGTCGGCGGCCTGGTCAAAACTACCCGGCTCCGGAACCATGGCCACTCTGGATTTCCTCCACGAAAACGTGGGGCCAAGCAGCGGCGCGGGCGCTCTCCCAAAACCTTTCGTCTGCGACCATTCAACCGCAACCTTGCGATCCATCACCTTAAAGACCAGCTGTTCGAAGAGGCCGCTGGATTTGCCTGCCTGCTGAGAGCCCGGGGCATCGCCGGCCTTCATCGGCACCGCAGGAAAAACTTCAGCGTCGAAGACCGTGTTCCCGACTTGCCGCAGAATCAGACGGCGTCCGTCAGTGAAGACCTGAGCATCGGTCAAAACCAATTGATCCTTGCCGTCGAGGTTGACTCGCCACAGGTTCTCAGCATCCTTTTCGCCAAGCACGATGATCCGCGTAGTTCCGCTCTTGCCTTGAATCGTCAGCGCTACGCCGCGTCCGGGCTCCACATCGCGGACCCGCAATATCCCATCCTCAACCGTGAGCCGTCCGCGTACCCCTGCGAGCGCTGAACGGCTCTTCTCCGGGAAGGCAAACTCAACCGGAACTCCGGGAATCGCCCGAAAGAAAAGACAAGTGTCGTCGCCAGTTTGAGTCTTGAGAATCGGTTGCACTGTTGCGTATTTCAACGGAACGCCATCAAGATCAATGTTGACCGGCCAGAAGAAATAGGCGTTTGCCGGCACGGTGAAGGGCGTCTCCGGAACCAGCAGCGTTTTCCCCGCGAACTTCAATTCAAACTGGGTTGCAGGCCATGCCGGCATCGCGTGCTCACGGACGTAGTTGTTCACAAAGATGAATCCGCTCTCACCGTTGAAGCGGGCCGATGCGCGCGGCACCGACAGGTCCGCCGGCCCGGCCGGCCCCAGATCCGGCTCGACAACCGCCGCCGGGGCCAACTCCGTGCCAAAGTCGTGCAGGAAATAATGGATCATTTTCAGCTTGCGAAGGTGAGGGGTCATCTCTCCGAACTCGCCGAGTGGCGCTTGAAAATCGTACGACTTCACCGGAAGGTCATTGGGGTATTCCGAGCGCTGCGATTCCTCGAGCGTGCTCAATTTTCCATCCGGATTCTCGCCACCCTGATACATGTAGTAGCCAAGCAGATTGACGCCCGACCCGAGCATCACAGGAATCATGGCAGGAACATCATCCTCCGCGAGAACCGGCCTGCGGTGATATGTATCCTCGATGCCCCCTCCCACCTCCGCTGTGAGAAAGGGCACTGACCTGCGCGCCGGAGAATCATGTCCACCGCTCGCGACAACCGGACCGTCTGTTCCTCCCATGTTTGACCCTACCCGGCTCTTGAACCGGAACGCGTAGACCTCGGAGGGCGGCAGAACTTCAGCGCTTTCGTCCCATGGCGCATCGGGATAGCCGCCGTAGACAGGCAGAAACAATTCCTCCGAGACGTTTGCGCCGTCCCAGCCCGTCACTGTATAGAGCGGAACATCCAGACCGCTTTCGATAGCCATCTGCTTCAGTACGGCCAGGTGTTCCTGCCCTTGCCCCGGGCCTTTGAGGGTGTACTCGTTCTCGATCTGTATGCCGATAACCGGACCGCCGTCCTTCCACAACAATCCCTGGAGCTGAAGGCCAATCTGCGCGTAGTACTCCCGCACTTCGGCGAGATAGACAGGGTCGTTCCCGCGCACTGGACCCTTCCGCATCACCCAGTCCGGCAGACCACCATTGCGAGCCTCTCCATGCGCCCACGGCCCGATGCGGGGATAGAGCAGCATGCCGTGTTTTGCACAAAGTTGGGCGAACTTGCGGAGGTTTCGTTGACCGCTCCAGTCGAACTGCCCCTCAACCTCTTCATGATGAATCCAGAAGATGTAGGTTGCGACGACCTGAACGCCGCTCGCCTTCATCTTGAGAATCTCTTCTTCCCAGTAGGCCTCGGGATAACGCGAGAAATGAAACTCGCCCATCACCGGAATCCATGGCTTTCCGTCGCGCGTCAGATACTCGTTATTCACGCCGAGCGTGGAGCCATCTGGAGCGCGGCTGGTCCCCAACCGGGTCGGTACCGCCACCGGCGCCGGAGTCGTGCTCGGAACTTCAAATACAATCCGATGAGCCGCCTCCTGAGCGCGCAGATTGAGAGCAAGAACCAGGAGGATTGAGCAAAGAAGAATTCGGTTCACAGTTTCACGGCCTTTCAGAATGCCCAATGACGTATGAGTGAACAACGAGTGGAATCTCCGCTCGGGACTTTGAGATGCCGAAACCGCTCGCGAGCAACCGCCGGGCCCGCCGACGAGAACAAGCGGACCACGAAAAGAGGCGTCAACGAAAGAACGCCCCCGAAAAACAGAAGACAGCTAATCACCTTGCGGAGCGGAGAGACTGCAGGCTGAACTTGCTTCAAAATGTCAGTGTTCTTCCCAATTCCCTTTCCGCTCAACCCGGCTTGCCCATGCCAGTGTACCGCTCCTTCATCGCACATCAGCGACCGTTCGGGCCGTGGTGTTTGCCCATTGCCCATCTTGTTTATGTCGGGTAGATCAATAGGGTACGGAACGCTAAAGTCTATTTAAGCTGTTTATTTTCAATATATTACAATAATACAGACTGAACGGAAATATCCATATCTCGCATTGGAGAGCGGGATCAGTTGCAGACGCCTGACCGAATCTGGGCCGGTCTGAAACCACAAAGCAGGGCGCGAGCGGTAGAGTTCTATTGATTGCCGGGATTAGCCCGTATGGCACGGAGGCCGCCAGTGAGCTTGTCTCGTCGCCGCAGTACCTCAGCCAGATCGAACACGTGGTTCCGGGCGGTTTCAAGAATGCCAATCTGGAGTTAGTCGTCAGGACAGGCGCGACCAGAGCGGAGGCCGGCCCACACCAACTGGTCTCGGCATATGCGTTTTAGTCTCCCACCGGCGCTGCCGACCCGCAAGGAATGAAATCTCATGCGCAATAGTCACCGCGAACTCGCCAACTCGCCATCTCCGCGTAGCGGAGGCCAACTTGCTGAATTGTCTAATCCTCTCCACCTGAATTACCCAATTCACCGCCCGATTGGGGTTCAGTTTCTTATCAGGCTCGAGCAGTTACGAAATTGACCGGCCAGGCAAATTCTTTTCAAGTGGAAATGAGACAATCTTATGTGTTAAAGCCTTATGTATACTTAGTCGAATGCCCATGAGCGTGCGAATGAAGGACATAGCCAGGGATCTTGGCGTGTCCACAGTCACTGTTTCTAAGGTACTGCGAAACCACCCCGATGTGGGCGAGGAAACACGTGACCGTGTCCTTGCGCGCGTAAAGGAGCTGGATTACCGGCCAAATCTTGCCGCTCGCGGATTGGTCACCGGTCGCACTTACCTGGTGGGTCTCATCGTTCCTGATTTACTCCACCCCTTTTTCGCGGAAATCGCCGCATCCCTTTCAGAGACTCTTCGCAAGGACGATTATTACCTGGTCGTCTCGTCTTCTGAAGAAGACCCCGATCTGGAAGAGCAGGAGATCAGCCAGTTCCTGGCACGACGGTTCGATGCAATGATCATCGCATCCTGCCGATCCAACGTTGAGGTCTTTTTCCATATTGATAAGCAAAAGACTCCCTATGTATTGATAGATCGGAGCTTTCCGGGGTTCTTATCCAATTTCGTGGGTGGCGACGATCTTGCCGCGGGATTGATGGCAACGCAGCATTTAGTGGATGTTGGCTGCAAGAGGATCGCTCATATCCGGGGGCCGGAGACGAGTCCCGGCATCCAGAGGCTCGAGGGATACAAAAAGGCGCTTGGGCAAAACGGGAAAACGGTGATCGATGAGTATGTGATCTTCGAGCCCAAAGGCGACGTCGGGTCCATCCAGCGCGGAACGGAAGCCATGCGGCAACTCTTGAGCTGTAAGCGCGTTCCGGACGGGGTATTCTGCTTCAATGATCCGATGGCAATGGGAGCCGTCAACGAGGCAGTGAATCAGGGCTTCAGGGTGCCAGACGATATTGCCATCATCGGATGCGGCAACCTTCACTATGACGATTCGTTGCGGGTACCTCTGTCCAGCGTCGACCAGCATAGTCGCCGGATTGGGACAGAGGCTGCCCGACTCGTGCTCAACGCCTTGAATTCCAAG
>PLST01000374.1:11189-14196 GCA_003164255.1 Acidobacteriaceae bacterium
TTGTCGCAAGTGCGATAGGGTTCAATAGGCGTAGGAGAGCAACCTCTGGGAGCCGATAAGACGCTCCCCATCTCAACCGATTCCCTCGCCTGGCACTGCGCACGAGGGTTTCACATTGAGTTGGCNNGACGCCCGAATAGACTAGTTATCGATTAAGTTAACGATTAGTAAAGCGATTAAGAGGTTACAGCTGATGCCTCCTATGCTTATCAAGTCCGATAAACCGATCACTGGCGTCGATCCTGCGCTCGTTCCCTTTCGTACATTAACATCGGGCGCCAGAATGCCTGCCATCGGCCTGGGCACCTTTGGCTCCGACCATGTTTCGCACGATGTGGTAGCCGAAGCGGTGAAATACGCCGCCTCCATTGGGTACCGCCATTTCGACTGCGCATCTGTCTATGGCAATGAAGAGCAGATCGGCAGAACATTCAAGGCCATGTTTCACAACGGCCTTCGCCGTGATGAAGTCTGGATCACCTCCAAACTTTGGAACGATAAACACGGGGAAAATGATGTTATTTCCTCTTGTGAAAAGTCATTGTCCGATCTCCAGGCTGACTACCTTGATCTTTATTTAGTTCACTGGCCCTTCCCAAATCATCATCCTCCTGGTTGTGATGTTTCTGCGCGCTTCGAGAATGCAGTGCCTTACATCCACGAGAACTACATGAAGACCTGGCGCAAGATGGAAGAGCTGGTCGATCTCGGCCTGGTCCGCCACATCGGCACCTCCAACATGACCGTCCCCAAGCTCAAACTGGTCCTGCGCGACGCCCGCATCCAGCCCGCGGTCAACGAAATGGAGCTGCATCCGCACTTCCAGCAGCCGGAGCTGTTTCAGTTCGTAGTCGACAACGGCATCCAGCCCATCGGCTACTGTCCCCTCGGTTCGCCCGGCCGCCCTGAGCGCGACCGCACACCGGAGGACACCGCGCCCACGGAAGATCCGGTCATCATCGAGATTGCCCGGCATCACGGCGTGAACCCCGCGGCGGTTTGCATCAAGTGGGCCGTCCAGCGCGGCCAAACGCCCATTCCGTTCTCAGTCAATCACTACCGCGACAATCTTGAATGCGTGACCCGCGATCCGCTCAGCGCCGGGGAGATGCAGGCCATTGCCAAACTCGATCGCAACTGCCGACTGATCAAGGGCCAGGTTTTCCTCTGGAAAGATGGCCAAACCTGGGAAGCCCTCTGGGACGTGAATGGAGAAATCACGCCTCCATAGCCGCGATTCGCACCAGACAGAAAAAGGAGAATTCAGATGAAAGACACAATGACCGCGGCATTCCTGCCCGGCAACTCGACCGTTGAAATGCGTACCGTGCCCGTGCCCACTCCCGGCCATGGAGAAGTCCTGCTTCGCATCAAGGCCTCGACCATCTGCGGCTCGGATATTCGCGCCATCTATCACGAGCATCTGGGCAAAGGCCCGGAGGGCTACCAGGGCGTGGTCGCCGGCCATGAGCCCTGCGGCCAGATTGTCGTGGCCGGCCCCGGCTGTCGCCGCTTCAAACTGGGCGATCGCGTGATTGTTTATCACATCTCCGGATGCGGCGTCTGCAACGATTGCCGCCGCGGCTACATGATCTCCTGCACCAGCCTGGAATACCGCCGCGCCTATGGGTGGCAGCGCGATGGCGGCATGGCCGAGTACATGCTGGCCGAAGAGAAAGACCTGATTGCCCTGCCCGATGCGCTCTCTTACGCCGATGGAGCCCAGGTGGCCTGTGGCTTCGGCACCGTTTACGAAGGCCTGCAAAAAATAGGCATCGACGGAAACCACGCCGTCCTCGTTACCGGGCTCGGCCCGGTGGGCCTGGCCACGGCCGCAATGTGCCGCAAACTTGGAGCCAAAAACATCATAGGCATCGACGTGGTTCCCGAGCGCATGAAGATGGCCATTGACCTCGGCTACTGCGACGCCGTGCTCGCCTCCGGGCCTGACAATGTTGCCCAGGTGAGGGAACTGACAGCCGGCATGGGCGTAGAGAGGGCCGTCGAGTGCTCGGCCAAGCCCGCGGCGCGGACCACGGCCATCGCAGCCACGCGCAAGTGGGGCAAGATCGTCCTGCTCGGTATGGGCGGCAACGTCGAGTTCGATGCCTCCAAGGACCTCATCTTCGATCAGAAAACCATCTACGGCTCCTGGGTCACCACCACCTGGCTCATGGAAGAGTTGGTCGAGCGCCTGGTTCGCTGGAACCTGCATCCGGCCGACATCATCACCCACCGCTTCCCACTCAATCGGGCCGCGGATGCCTATGCTTTGATGGCNNCCGGCAAGTGCGGCAAGGTTGCCGTGTGCTCCGATGAAGAACTGAAATAGCGCGGCAAGGAGAGAACGCGATGAACGACGCAACAACCTCCAATTGGGAGCGCAGACTCAGCGAGCTTGTGCCGCTCTACGGTCACCGCAACTGGATCGTGGTGGCCGACGCAGCCTACCCCGCGCAATCGCGGCCCGGCATTGAGACCATCGTCAGCGGCGGGGATCAAATCCCCGTCCTGCGCAAGGTTCTCGATGCCATCGTCGCCGCCAAACACATCCGCGCCAACGTCTATATCGACCGCGAACTCGCCTTCGTCGCCGAGGAGGACGCCCCCGGCGTCGCAGACTACCGCAGGGAACTGGACGCCGCACTTCATGGAGCCAAGGTTTTTGCGCTGCCGCATGAACAGATCATTCACAAACTCGACCAGGCCGCCCAGTTGGTTCACATCCTCATCGTCAAGACGGAGATGACCATCCCCTACACCTCTGTCTTCTTTGAACTGGATTGCGGTTACTGGAGTGCCGAGGCAGAAGAGCGCCTTCGCCGCGACATACAGGCATCCGGCAATACGTAATCGCAGATGCCGGGTTTGGGGCATCGAAGCCCGGTGCTGGCAATCAAGATGTATCCTCAACTTTGGCCGCAAGACGCACGCTGAAAGGAACAGACTCCGATGGCATTGAACAGACGTGAGTTACTCCAGTGGATGGGCGGCGCATGTTCCGCCC
>PLST01000018.1:0-2397 GCA_003164255.1 Acidobacteriaceae bacterium
CATTATGTGGATGGCGTGATTATGCGGAGTGCTAGCGTCAACGCACCGTGGATACAGCGTTCGACCAACAGTTCACTATGCATAATCCCCACTATTTAGCTCTCCACAGAAAGTCAACTTCCAGATGGACGGTCACCCCACCGGAACGTCAATGTCTGCGTCCTAGGCCGCTCGATTCGAGTTGACAATCTACCTCAAGTGAACAGCAGGGACGCATTCAGAGGGACGATTCTCCGACTTAAGGTGCGTCTCCTACTTGTGTAGAGCGCCGAAAGGGATGCGGGCCATGTTTGTGCATCTTCGGCAGTAATGCGAGGAAGCAATTTGGCGGTAGCCTACATGAGAACCTCGTTGGTTCAAGTATGGCTGCGCGCGGTGGTCGCTTGAGCTTGGTCCAAGGCCTTTCGATTTGCTTCAGACCGGGAGAGTAAGCCTGCCGCCATCGGTCAGGTTTGGTTCGGGCAGGGGCCGGTCTTCACGGGTGCCAATCGGCGCCATAAATCTCTCGATAGTTCTGAAGAGCCAGGTCTTCTGAAGGCGTCCGCATTGCATCATTGAAGCGATTCATGAAAGCAAAGTAGCTTGTCTGCAACACGATATCGGCAGCGCCCTTGCTCCCAAATGCTTCTTCGACTTCCCTAAAGTCCTGACCGCCAACGAGCTCTGGATGGTGCGTCAACTTTCGGGCGAAGTTCACGACCGAGCGCTCATCGGAACTCAACACAGAATCATCTGTCCTCATCTCAAGGAGCTTGGATGGGTCAACTCCCGCTCGCCTCAATCCAAGCAGCACATGGAGCGTGCAGTACCGGCAGCCATTTGCCGTTGAAACCGCGAGCGAGGTGTAACGCAAGAGAATCCGGGGAATTGTGACCGAGGGTCCAAGAACTCGTCCGTAATCCCACCACGCCTGGGGAACATCGGGACTCCACAGCATGATGCGCTCACCATGTGGAAGTCCTATTCCCATCGAGGACTGGCCGCGCTTTTCAGCATCCTTGAACGAGGCGTCATCTTTACTCAAGAGTGCCAGCCTGCTGTCATCAAGAACCGCTACGCGACCTGCCGGCGGCACATAGTCGTGTCCCGGGGACCGGGCGGCAAATTCCAGGGTCCAGCTTTCAACCGGCAGGTTGAATGCGTTGGCCATCCTGGTGAAGTAGTTGAAGAAGCACACGGAAAGCGTGAGTTCCACCATCTGCGAGTCGTCGAAAAGGGCTCTGACCCGGCGGTATTCCGAATCCTCGATCCCACTCGCATTTGTGGACACTGCTGTCGCATAACGAAGCGCCATTCTTTCTTCATGAGAGAGCCCTGCTTCGCCGCCGGAGCGGAGTCTGGCCAGCGTTGAAGTGCCTCCACCAGTAGCGCGCAACATATGCTCCAGGTAGGCTGCGACGTAGGGACTGTTGTCCAACTGGGCGACGCGAATGCCCATTGCCATCTTTGTCTCAGGCCTTACCGAGCCGCTGTAAAGCACGACGCGCATAAGATGAGCCACGCTTGCCGGAACACCGGGGCGGCCAGAGAAGGCCCTTACAAAATTGGGAACGCGACCGGTACCGGATGGCTCCAGATCATCAACAGCCGCAATTAGCCCATTACCATCCCCTTCAACGCTTACCCTGGGCTGCGCACTGGTGCTGGCGCGCCCTTCCGCTTCAAGCACACTGACAGGAATGAGATGTATCGATGCAGGAGGCCGCTTTGCTGGTCCGTTGCCAGAGGCGGCCTGGCCACATAGATTGCATATTCCTGCCACAAACAAAAGCACAGCCGTAAGGGTGTAGTTACTTCTCATTCGTGGTCCAATCCATAGAATGCGTTCGCATGCACCGAATAGAATGCCAGCAAGGTCGTCGAAGCGGAATTAATGGGCAAGGGCCGAAACCGGAGTTGGCGTCCAGTCTGCACCATAGACTTCGCGATAGGTTTGGATGGCATTGTCTTCAGACGGAGAGTGCATGGCATCGTTGAACCGATTAAGATAATTCATGCCGCAAGCTGCCAGAAGTATGTCCTGGGCTCCAGTTTCGCCAAACGCCGTTGTGAGCTTTGACCAATCGTCATCTGTAATGGTGCCGGTGCGTCGCGTCAGCTTTCTCGCGAATAGTACGGCTGTCAGTTCTTGAGGACTGAGTTGCGAATCGTCTTTCTTCATCGCTAGCAGTTTCCCCGGATCGACCCCCGCATGGCGCAGCCCCAACAAAGTGTGGAGCGTGCAGTAGCGGCACCCATTCGAGGTGGCGACTGCAAAGGTCACGTAGCTTCGAATGGCTCGTGGCAGCGTCGATGGGGTCTTGGATGCGATGCTACCGAACGCCCACCATGCCTGGGGAAAGTTTGGCGCCCACAACATCGTCCTTTCAGAATTTGGGAGATACATGCCCATCCCCG
>PLST01000018.1:2471-3115 GCA_003164255.1 Acidobacteriaceae bacterium
TGTAATAGCCGCGTACTTCCCGGAATGTGCTGTCGTCGACGCCGCCAAACTCCGGCGAGAGTTCATCCGCGTACTTGAGGGCTAATCTCTGTTCGATGGGGAGGGAGGTTGTCTTGTCCGCTGCGATTGCGGCGAGGATGGACTTGCCATCGTCGGTCGAACGCAGCAGACGCTCGGCATGAGCGGCGAGGTACGGATTGGAATTCAACTGGGCCACACGCAAGGCCATGCCCAACTTCACTTCCGGTTGGACAAGGCCGCCATAGAGAAAAGTCCTAACCACGTGCGCGAACGCACCTGGAGCGCCTGGCCGCGATGCAAATGCCTTCACGTAATTGGGCACATTCTCGCTACCAGCCGGCTCCAGGTTGTCGGCTGGATCAACAAGACCGGCGCCGGACGAGGATAGATCGATGCGCGCAGTGGCTTTGGCCTGGGCTCGTTCCTGCTTCTCAAGCGTGGCGACGGCCACAGGATGAAGCCGTATAGGCGCCGGTTGCGACCAGTACTGGCAGAGCGCGGCGGAGGCGCCGAAGACTGAGGGCACCAGGAGCACACTGATGTTGCGTAGAATCATTTACCTTCTCCATGTAGGGATCATTGCTAAGACTGCTGAACGATCTGGTTGCATGCGCGTTGGATTT
>PLST01000283.1 GCA_003164255.1 Acidobacteriaceae bacterium
TGTGGGAAAAGCTAAATGCGAGACCAGATCACACCGAAGCAGCGAGTCGCTATAACGATACCTTCGCTGTAGCAAAGTTGGCCGGTTACGAATTTAGAGTTCCGACTCTGGGAAAAGAAATAGTCCTGTGACTGGGCTACGGCCTATGGAAGTCCGATTCTGTCGTGAACCGTTATTCATATCGCTCTCGTAATCCGTGGGTTATCCATTCCCCCGCCTGTTCCGCTAGTATGAGGGGATGGATAATCACGAGGATGCTTTAGGTTCTCAGCCATATATCTTGCCGCGAGATCTGATCGGCGCAGCGCAGGACACATCGTGGGAACTTTCGCGCTCGCTGGAGGAGATTTCGGGGCGTTACCTTACGCATCGTCAGGTGACAGCGATCAGCTTTGAAGATGGC
This sequence comes from Acidobacteriaceae bacterium, assembly GCA_003164255.1. Taxonomy (GTDB): domain Bacteria; phylum Acidobacteriota; class Terriglobia; order Terriglobales; family Acidobacteriaceae; genus Telmatobacter. Next base: position 404 of record PLST01000283.1, read on the forward strand.
GCAACGACTGTCAAATTGGGTGCAAGCGAGATCGCGAGGTTTCTCGGACAACTGCGTCCGATGGCCATGGATTCGGCGACACCCGCTCATCCTCGGCCCCCTGAAATCAAGTTTGGCAGTACGACTGCAAAGAGCGTTCTAAGATTTATAGAGCTGTTTCTTGAAGAATTACGCGGGATCATATGTAAAGGAGGCAAAAGTCTTTCTACCACGACAAAAGGGGCGCTTGTCGCGGTAGCGAGCTGGCTGGCTGCAAAGTTCGGCGTCTTGCCACATATCGCAACGGCTGTGGCAACCGCTATTTTGGTCGCTGCTCTGACTGCGACCAAAGGCGCGTTCTGCAAGATGACCGCGGAGCAAGCGAAGGCTGCTCTGGCTGCATCTGCGATTTCGGATAAGAGATAGCAGCAAGTAAATATCCTACGGCAGAATCGATCGTTCAGGGACAAGTCTTGGCATAATGAGCACTTTGGGAAATTTGGTTGGGGGTTTGTATGGGCATGATTCGAGATTTGCAGTACCCCGAGGATGCACGGAAAGAACTGACTTCACTTTGCAGCGGATTAGCATACTACGCGGCTGTCGCTGTAGCCGGGGCTGCTCTGTCGAAGTTGCATCTACCTGACGGTGCGCCTGACTTTACAGTTCCTTTCAGATGCGGCGGGCTTGAACAGGATCAGGCTGTACGACGAGAAGCACCGGCCCTATTTGCGCGGTTCTCCTTGATCTCGATGATTAGTCGCTTTGAGATTCACGCGCATAATTTACTACGCCAGCGTCGAGTCCTTGAGCATTTGAACGGTTCCAACAAGAGAATGGATGGCCCAAGTTTCTGGAAAATACTGACACGCGTACAAACTGAGAGCAAATCAGGACCCGTAAAAATGTGCGACGGATTGGTCATCGCCAAGCCCTCTGCTGCTCTGAAGGAAAAGATGGAATGGCTCGAAGGTCTATACCGTGTTCGCAATTGCCTCGCGCATCGGCTGGGCATGGTCCAGATGATCGATGTTAAACCACTCGGCGTTTCGCTTGACCAAACGAAGGACGATGACACTTTGAAAGCGATTTGGCTGCGACCGCGTGTTTTGCTGGATGGGAAGGAGGTCCAGCTTCCCTATACCACCATTGAGGCTGCTCAAGTAAAGGTTGACTTTGAGCCTTATGTTCGCGAGTGGAAGATCGGAGCGCAAATTGATGTGAGTCCGCTTGACTGCCAAGCTATCGCAATTAGCCTCTCGATGCTGGGTCAACAACTCCAAACCGACTTCGAGGGCGAGATGAATGCATTGCTCGGAATAACGACTCCTGCTCATGCCGCCAGTGGCAAGTAGACAATTACAGGCGCTCGTATCATCTGCAATCCGAAGGTGACAAACTGTTCTGTGGCCAGCGTGACTAGTCCTCATAAGTCGCCATCTGTCTGGGAGCAGATGGGGCTGGTGGAGGATAGCAGCGCACGCGTGGGCTCAGGGACGCCTCAGGGAATCCTCTTCCCGATGTCGGCGGCAATAATCGACATATACGCTTCTGCCGCCGCGACCGCCTCTTCTGCCTCCACCTCACCGATGAGCGCGATGTCATAAAAGGCATCGTTGCGCTTGCGGCGCATCCGGTCAAAAAGATCGAAAGTCGGCTCTAGCGCCGGATCGAGGTGCTTCTGCGCAAACTCAAGAATGGCAATGTGGTGGCCAAGTTGTACGCGAGGGCGCTGCCCGTGGCTCAGCATCAGCGACAGTGAGGCCTTCAACACGGCCTGATAGGCCGTCTGGTAGGCGGTTTCTTCGTCGATCACCAGGTTTTTCCGGGTCGCGACAGTCTTCTTCCGCGCGTCAGCCAGGAATTGCTTCACCTGTTTTGGATCGATCTTCTGCGGCTTTGTCGTTGCCATTCCGAATCACCTCAATACGCTTCCCGTTCCAAATGTCGGTGACAAACGAGTCGTGCCGAGCGAGCCTTCGCTCCAGTTCCTCGGACGTGAAGATAGTGTAGCTGACCTCGCGGCGCAAAGCGCGCTCGGCCTTGCGAACCTCCCGCGACAGCAGCGCCTGATCAGGTCGGCCCACGATCAACAGGTCGATGTCGCTGGCCGCGTCCGCCTCCCCCTTGGCGAAGGAACCGAAGATCCACGCCGATTCGATGCCACCAAGCGGCTGGAGCGCCCGCTTGAGCGTTGGCTCGATGCCCACCGAACCTTGAAGCAGAGCGAAGACCGGTTTCAGGTATGGGTAGGTGCGATTCACGCTGTAGTAGAGCTGCCGTCCCTCCGGCTCCGCACGCAGAAACCCTTCGCGGGCAAGCCGTGCCAATTCGCGGGAGAGGTTCGTCGAGTCGGCATCGAGCGCCACGGCCAGTTGGCGCACGTAGACCCGCGCCTCCCGGTTTATCAGGAAGAAGGTCAGCACCTTGCGCCGCAGCTCGGACCGAAGAGAAAGCATTGCAGTAAGATTATACTGCAAATGCAGTAAACTCTCACTGCGTTTAGCTGTCGCTAGCCGGTTTGGATTCGGATAGCTGGAACGGCGTTTCCTGATACAATCCGGCCTTTGGCAAATAAACCAAGCTGAATGAGCGCAATGGCCTGTTGGCATAAATCCAGAGTAATACCCAGGCAGAACAGAGAATTCCTTCCCATGTTCTCGATTCGACACTTTTGTTAACCTGCGACACATCTTGTCGCATAAATGTGGGACAGTTGAAGAATGAAGCCACGCTTCGGGAATGTCCTCGTGAATCGTCGCAAGTTTCTCTATTTTCTGTCT
>PLST01000431.1:0-11337 GCA_003164255.1 Acidobacteriaceae bacterium
CCAAGGAAGAGACTGAAGAAGTCATTCTCGCCGCGATCGAGTTCGCCCACGAAGAGATCAAGAAGATCGTGGCCGCCATCGACGAGTTGGTATCCAAGGCTGGCAAACCCAAGCGGGCCTTTACCGCTCCCGAGTTTGACGAAGCCTACTATGGCGAGCTCAAGGCCAAGATCGGCGACCGTCTGAAGGACGCCCTCGACACCAAGGCTCACGGAAAGACCGAGAGCTATGCACTCATCAAGCAGATCAAGGATGAGCTGGCTGCAGAGCTTCCCGCAGACGATCCGTCCGCGAAGAAGAAGCTCGGCACCTACTATGAGCACCTGCGCGAGCGCACCTTCCGCGAACAGGTCACGCGCGACCGCATTCGTCCCGATCGCCGCGNNCGCCTTCGATGAGATTCGCCCCATTACCATCGAGACCGGCGTTCTGCCCCGCACTCACGGCTCAGCGTTGTTCACTCGCGGCGAGACCCAGGCATTGGTTACTGCTACCCTGGGCACCACCGACGACGGCCAGCGCCTCGAGAGCTATGAGGGCGAGCAGCGCAAGAACTTCATGCTGCATTACAATTTCCCTCCGTTCTCCGTAGGCGAAACAGGCCGCATGGGTGGTACTGGCCGTCGCGAAATCGGACACGGAGCCCTGGCAGAGCGGGCAATTACAGCGGTGCTCCCGAGCGCTGAAGAGTCGCCTTATTCCATCCGGATCGTGTCTGACATTCTCGAGTCAAACGGCTCTTCGTCCATGGCCTCCGTTTGCGGAGCTAGCCTGGCGCTGTATGACTCTGGCATCCAGCTCAAGGGATCGGTGGCCGGTGTTGCCATGGGCCTCGTGAAGGAAGGCGACGACTATGCCATCCTCACCGATATCGCCGGAGCAGAAGATCACTACGGCGACATGGACTTCAAGGTTGCCGGTACGCGCAAGGGAATTACCGCGTTGCAGATGGACATCAAGATTGGCGGACTTACCCGCGAAATCTTGCAGCAGGCAATGGAGCAGGCCAAGCGCGGCAGGATCTTCCTGCTCGACAAGATGGACGCTGTGCTCGATGGCCCGCGCCAGGAGCGCTCGCAGTATGCACCGCGCATCCAGACCGTGATGATCCCCACCGAGAAGATTCGCGATCTGATCGGCAAGGGCGGCGCAACCATCCGCGGCATCATCGAACAGACCGGCGCTAAGATCGATGTCGACGACACAGGCAAGGTGAGTGTCGCCTCCAGCGATATTGACGGCATGAAGAAGGCGCTGGCGATGATCAGCGATCTTACTGCCGTGCCGGAGATCGGCAAGACCTACCTGGGCAAGGTGGTCAGGCTGGCGGAATTCGGCGCATTCGTCGAGCTCTTCCCCGGAACCGATGGACTTCTGCATATTTCTGAGATCGCCGAGCATCGCGTCAAGGAAGTTAAGGATGAACTTCGCGAGGGCGACCAGGTGATGGTCAAAGTTCTGGCCATCGAGGGCAATCGGATCAAGCTGAGCCGCAAGGCGCTCATCAAGGAACAGAAAGCCAAGCTGGCTCAGACGTCTCCAGTCGAAAATGGCGGTGGCGAAGAAAGCGGAGAGTCGTATGCCGCTCCTGCTCCTCAGCCTCCAGCAAGGCCGAGAAACGAGTTCGACGAACGTCAGCCAACCTCCAATCAGAGCACCATTCTGATCGAAGGCGGGGACGACTTCGACGAGGCCGGTAACGAGGAGTTCGATGAGGAGACCGAACCGAACTTCAATCGCGTTGACGGTGCCCCTGTGCCCGTAGTCGCGCCCGGTGGGGCTGGACGTCCCCCGGTCGACAACAATCGTCGCAGGCGTCGTCGCCGTCCGGGTGGCCCAGGTGGTCGTGGTCCCGGCGGCCCGCGGTAGTTCGTTACCTTCAAAGTGAATTGGAGCAAGGCCCGGACCAATCAGTCCGGGCCTTGCTCTTTTGCTTTCTAGCCCACGCGCTTCGAGCCTTCGGATTCCTGATTTGACTGAGGCATTGCGGACTTTGGGGGGCGAGGAGTCTCCGCGTGGTGCCCAGATGCGAACTTGAAATCGTACATCCGCTGATCGGCGGCAATACAAAGCCCCTCGGCATCAACTGCATCTTCTGGGAAAACTGCTATGCCTACGCTCGCCCCGATCTGGATCGTCTGGTTCGCTACTTCAAATGGCTCATGAATCAGTTCGGCCAGAGATCTTGCGACCAATTCTGCCTCTGAGCGCGAAATGGGCTGATCCAGGATGACCGAAAATTCGTCGCCACCCGTTCTTGCAACGGTATCTGAGCGACGGATGCGTTTGGAGAAGATAGCGCCAACGCGCTTGAGCACCTGGTCTCCGGCGTGATGCCCCAGGGTGTCATTGACACGTTTGAACTGGTCCAGATCGATCAGCAATAATGCGGTTTTCGATCCTGTCCGCTGCGCCCGTTCGAGAGCCCCCGACAGTCGATCCTGAAAAAGGCGCCGGTTGGGCAATCCTGTCAGCTCATCGTGCAGCGCGAGGTAATGATTATGCTCAATCTGCTCCTCGAGCAGAAGAAGGATCATTCCAGCCGCAACGACATACTCTGGGAGATTCCAGACTTCGCTCTCAAGACGAACATTGGGCAGCAGCGCTCTGATCGCTGGCGCCACTACAAAGACCATGGACCAGGCAAGGAATCCCACGGTGGTAAGCAACGCACCGGACGTTGTGCGCCGATAGGCAAACCAGAAGTGCACAAAACAGCCGAAGTAGGTGGCAAAGAGTACTGCGTTCAACGCGATATCGGGACCATTGCCGGGTCTCTGCTGGAAGGCCAACAGGAAGACTGACAAACAGCAATACAGTGCGACAGTCGCCCAGCGCAGCGGACTATTCTGCCGGTTGCGTAAGCTGATAAGAGCAACTGCGAGCGGCAACGCGCCAAACAGGATTGCGGCCGGAATCAAGGCCCATTTTGCAGCGGGATTGACGGCGATTAGATCGATGTAGAGCGAACTGGCGCCCAGTAAAACGGCCAGCATCCAGTGGCTGGAGCGATTCTGGCGAGTGGGCACCGACGCCCACATAAAGAGGATTCCTGCCCATGCGAAAGAAGCAACGCCGATATAGAGTGCAATGGCGCCAAACCGCCCAGGGCTTGAAACAAAGATAAAGCCGGCATAGTGGAGCGCGATCATGACCCAGCCTGCGAGCCACCAGGCAGAGACTTGCGTCTGGCTTCTCCGTGCCACGGTTGCAAAGGCAACCGCAAGCAGCCCTACGGCCGCCAAATCAGGCAGTTTGCTCCAGTCCAAGGCAGAAACCTCAAGTCAACGAAAGTCGATCAGGTTTTAGGATCGATGATTTTCATGGGAATTCCATAGCGCTTTCGTAGCACTGGCTAATCCTCGGTGTGCACTTAGGTAACTGGCTCTGTGGAAAAGGCAGGGCAACCATTTTCCCACGGCCACTAAAGGGAAGGCGCGCGCTTGCCGATAGGAGAAGAGAGTTGGACTGTTTTGACTTCCGGTGCGATGACCCGCCGCGAGGGCCTATGATCTCCCTGAAAAAGTACCTTGATTCCGACCAGATCGTTTCCGATCGAGGCCGCGAGATCGACCGTGGAGGAACAGTCTCCGCCACGATTGCTGCTTATCGCTCAGCGCTGGTCGCGATGGGCAGTTGCAGCCTGGATGCATGCCCCGCGCTGGGAGGAGAGCTTAAAGACCAACTGGACAAGCTTGGACGAAAGCTCGTTGTCGGTGTGGACGATGCGACGCTGCAGCAAACAGACGCCGGCGTGCGTCAGCAACTCAGCGGTTGGGGTCAAAGTACCGCCCGGCATTACCTCAAGAAAAGTGACGAGGTCAGGGACCTTCTTCTCGTGATGGCGCGGATGGCCGAGTCGGTTGGCGCAAGAGACGAACGATGCGCCGGACAGATCAGAGAGGTGACGGCACGGCTGACGGAGATTGCCAGCCTTGAAGATCTAGGTGAGATTCGCGCTTCAATCGTGAAAAGCGCATCGGAGCTAAAGACTTCCATCGACAGGATGACCTTGGAAGGAAAAGCAGCCATTGACCGTCTTCACGAACAGGTCTCTAGCTACCGGACGAAATTGGAAAAAGCCGAGGAGATTGCGTTTCGTGACGCTCTCACAGGCGTCCGCAGCCGTCTTTGTATCGAGCGCCATATCGAGCGCAGGATTGCAGAGGGCGTTGCGTTCTGTGTGGCGATCATCGATATCGATGCGTTCAAGCACGTGAACGACGAGCACGGTCATCTGGTCGGAGATGAAGTCCTGAAGCAGTTTTCAACGGAACTCGTCTCTGCTTGCCGATCGAACGACGTGATCGGGCGCTGGGGAGGCGACGAGTTCCTCATTGTGCTTGAATGCACTTTGTCTGAGGCCGCGGCCCAGTCAGAAAGGCTGACCAGGTGGGTTTGCGGAAACTATACGATTCAGCGTAATCCAACCGCCCTGAAGTTGAGAGTTGATGCCTCAATCGGTATGGCCGAGTTCCATCCAAGGGAGACGATGCACGACCTGCTTGCCCGGGCTGACGCTGCGATGTACGAGAAAAAAGCGTTATCAAAGAAAACCCTCAATCCATAGCCCAAACGGCCTGCAATTGCGCTGACTCGACTCGCACAGCAGAGGACTTCGGCGCGCCTCCACTGCGTCTCTGCTCCTGCGAATCCCGAGTGTCACGCGTTCGACTGTGACGTCCATCACGGATGGGCAACCATCCGTAACAAATTGGAAACGGCTTCCCAACTGATCCTCTTTAGGAAAAGCTAACCTGTCTTTCCTCTCACTAATCTTGAGTTTCCTCTCTGCAGGCGTGAAGGTGGAGATGGGACATCGCTTGGAATCAACCCGCTCGGTTCTTCAAGAGTTAGCTGGGCGTGAAAGGTTCGAGCGGCAATAGCCGCTGGTTGAGGCGATTCCCGGGGAGAGAGCTGCCATGAGGCTGTTGATCGCTGAGGACGACAAAGCGTTGGGATTGTTTCTTAGTCGCGGGTTGGAGGCCGACGGGCATCGCGTTCGCCTTGCCTATGACGGCGGAGCCGCCGTCGAGGCCTTTCGGCAAGATCTGCCGGACCTCACGATCCTCGATCTGAACATGCCGGTCAAAGACGGTGAGCAGGTTCTTGTGGAGGTCAGGGCGCTCGATCTCGACCTCCCCATTCTGGTGCTGACTGCCCGCCAGGAGGTTGACACTCGCGTCCGCTGCCTCGATCTTGGAGCCGACGACTTGATGGTCAAGCCTTTCAGCTTGCATGAGCTTCGTGCTCGTTGCCGCGCGCTGCTGCGCCGCAAACGGGAGGCACGCCTGCAGCTGCGGGCCGGCGATCTCGAACTTGACCGTCTGGAACACACTGCCCGCCGGAAGAATCAGTCGGTCCTGCTGACCAACAAGGAGTTCGCACTTCTTGAGCACCTGATGTTGAATCGCGGCCAGTGTGTTTCCCGCGTGGAACTTCTGGAGTCCGTGTGGAATCTCGAGCCCGCTCAAACAACCAATATCGTCGATGTCTACATCAACTATCTCCGCCGTAAATTGAAGGACCCGGCTCCTGGGTACCTGATACGAACGGTGCGCGGGAAGGGGTATATCGTTCCCTCCGAGGCGGAATTAGCCATCAGCCTGCCACCGGCTCTTCTCGTCTCTCAATCCGGGCAACCGGCACAAGTTCCGGCGATTGAAGTCAATTGATTTCTGTTCTTCGAATGTTTGACCGCTCTGCGGTGAGGAGATTTTCATGCAGCCTGTTCCGGTGACCACTTCATCTTCCAACCTTCGTGTCCGCGTACGCACTGCCGTCGTCACCAGTGCCGACTCCAGTTTCCGCCAGCGGCTCTCGCAGATACTGACTGGCCTGCGCTGGCAAGTACGTGAGGCCGACGGCGGAGCCCAGACCTGGGCCGAAGCAGAATCTGCCCAGCCTGAGGCGGTGATTGTCGACTCCTGGCTGCCCGATCTCGATCTTGGTGAGTTCCTCTCGGACTTCAAGGGCTCGTTTCCGCAGGTGGACGTGATCGCGGCAGGCGGCTCGTCCACGCTGGAGAGCCCGCGTGGCCCCTATCGGCAGGAGCTGCTTTATGCGCTGCGCCGCTGCCAGGATACGGACACCGCATCGTGGAATGCTGCGCCTGCGCTCGATGCGCCGAGTTTGGCCAGAGACGCCGGGCAGACGGACCATAACCATCTCGCTCCCTGGCCTGTTCCCGTTGCTCAAGACTCGGCTCTGGTCTCGACGAATTCCGCGGAATCCCCTCACAAGGTTGAAAGTACGTGGGTACAAGTCGAAGCCCGGTCCAAGGGCTCAGAGGGACTGCCGGCACAGCCCGAAAAAAGAGCTCACGGCGGTGAGCCGGCGGCCAGTGACCGCCTGCCTGAGCTGATCGGAGACGCTCCCTGCATGCTTGAGGTCAGCCGACGCATCAGGCTGGTTGCTCCCAGAATGACTCCGGTTCTGATCGAGGGCCCCACCGGCTCGGGGAAAGAACTGGTGGCCGAGGCCCTGCATCGGCTTTCTCCAAGAAGAGGTAAGCCGTTTGTCGCCATCAATTGCGCCGCGATTCCCGAGGCTCTGCTGGAGGCGGAGCTGTTCGGGCACACGCGCGGCGCATTTACCGGGGCCGTGCACGGCCGGGTCGGCCGCATTGAAGCCGCGGATGGCGGAACGCTGTTCCTTGACGAGGTCGGCGAGATGCCTTTGGCGTTGCAATCCAAGCTTCTCCGTTTTGTGGAGTGCGGCGAACTGCAGCGCGTGGGCGACAACGAGACCGTGAAGGTGGATGTGCGCATTGTCGCTGCCACCCACAAGCCGCTTGCCCAGCATGCGGCGGATGGCACCTTCCGCTCGGATCTCTATTATCGGCTGGCCGTTTTCCTCATCCGCACTCCCTCGCTCGCCGAGCACAGCCAGGATCTGCCCCGGCTCGTGGACCATTTCATGCAAAAGCTGGGCAGGGAAACGCCCGTCAAGCGCCTGGATTCATCTGCCCTCGCCAAGCTCTCCACGCACCAATGGCCGGGCAATGTACGTGAGCTCGAACACGTGCTGGAGCGGGCAGTCATCCTGGCAGGCGAGGATCCTTCGCTCTCCGCGCGCGAAATCGACTTCGGTCTCATTCAAAACTGAGATGCTGACAAAGGGAAGGTTCTGGGAGGGCTGTTCAACGGAAGGACATGAAACAGGGGATCGTGCAATGAACCTTGGGATAGAGACGAGGCTGAGTGACCAGATAACCCGCTACCTCGATCTGGCCACCGACGAAGCAAAATTGACTGCGGCCAACATGGCGAACATCGACACTCCGGGCTACAAGGCAGTTGGCATGGACTTTGAGGCGGAGATGCGCGACGCCATGACGGGAGCCGATCAGGGATTACCGTCCAGGCCGGTGCATGTTGGCGCCGTTGACGGACTGATTGCGCGCCCCGATGGCAACAATGTTTCGTTGGATCGTGAGGGCCTGAATCTTGCCGAGGCGCAGCTGAAGTTTAAGACCGGGGTAGCGCTCCTCCACCAGGAGTATCAACGCGTGATGGATGCGATTCATGCAGACAAGTAGCGGCCGCCGTCGAAATCCGATCGACCCCGGCGCCGATCCGAGCGACGCGCCAGCTAGTATGCCCGGGAGAGTGAGTCGTCGATGAACTTGTTTGGATTGATGGAAACGTCAGGCGAGGCCATGCAGGCCGAGCGGATGCGTGCCGAGGTAGTTGCAGCCAACATGGCCAATGCGGAAACCACCCGGACAGCCACAGGCGGTCCCTATCGCCGTCAGCACGTCGTGTTTGCCGCCGATCGTGGTGATCCGGCATTTCTGGATTCCATGACCGATGCCTCGCCTGCCTCCACTCAAGGAAAAACCTTCGACCTTGCGGGCTCCCTGGCTCAGGCAGCCTTGCCGGCTTTACCCGGCTCCGCCAATGCGGCGCCGGGTGTGCATATTGCGCAAGTGCTCGAAGATCAATCTCCACCGCTCAAGCGCTACGATCCTGGGCATCCGGATGCGGACGCGGACGGCTATGTCTCTTATCCGGATATTAATCCGCTCACAGAGATGGTTGATCTGATGGGGGCGACACGTGCATATGGCCTGAACAGTTCCGCGGTACAGGCCGAGAAGGGCATGATCAGCGCGGCGCTGGAGATTGCAAAGTCCTAGCCGGTATCCGAATCGACTTTGACCTCCGGTGCCGGTTGCCAGGGAAGCTGACCACCGAACAGCAAGTGAGGAGCACCGATGCAACCGTTGACGAATGCAGTGATGGCCGCCGCCGCATCAGCACCGAACTTTTCCTCGAGCGCCGTGGTTCAAATGCCGTCGCCGACTGGCCAGACATCGGCGCCCGCGCCATTCTCCGATCTGTTTACAGACGCAGTCGGCCAGGTGAACCAGCTTGAAGACCAGGCTCGAGTCGCTGTCGATGGCCTCATGACAGGCGCCGGTGTGGATGTGCACCAGGCAATGATCGCCACCCAGAAAGCGAGCATGGCTTTCGAACTGGCATTGGCGGTAAGGAACAAGGCGGTACAGGCCTATCAGCAGGTGATTGGCATGCAGTTCTAGTCGTCCGAACGAGATCGCGCCGTGCCTGACCTGTTCAGTGAGTTGATCGATCAGGGACGGTAAAGGCAAGGAAGTTAAATGCAAGGACGGCAAACGGATTGAATTAAAATCTCGGGCGGGTTGTGAGTTCAGGCCAATGTCCGGGCTTCAGAGGGTATTGGAAAGCATCGGGTCGTTGATAGCATGGCCACGGGTACACAACTGGAAAAGAGCCCCCCGGCAAGACCCGGGCAGCCCCAGCTTGTGGACCGTCTCGCCGGATTGTGGGGAAGAAGCCGAATCCTTTGGGCACAGATGGCTCCCCTGCAGCGCAGTTGGGCAACTGCGGCCGCAATCCTATTGGCTGTGCTGACCGGAGGGTTGCTTTGGTACGCGCTGCGCCCCGACTGGCGAACCCTATACGTCAATCTCGATCCGGAGGACGCGCGCCTAACAGGCCAGATTCTGGCCCAGACGCAGATCCCTTTTGAGCCCACACCCGATGGCGCTGGAATCCAGGTTCCCGCCGCGCAACTCGATAAAGCACGATTGGCGACGGCGGCAAAAGGTGGCGTGAAAAGCGGCCGACTGGGTTTTGAGATCTTTGACAAGCCTAACTGGGTGGGTTCCGAGTTTGACGAGCAGGTGAACTATCAGCGTGCGCTCGAGGGAGAGCTCGAGCATACCGTGGGCACGCTCGCCGACATCGAATCCGCCCGGGTTCACCTGGTGTTGCCGCATGACTCTCTGTTTCGCGATCAGGAGCGCGCAGCCAAGGCCTCGGTCGTCATCAAACTGCGCCATCGCTCTCTGGCCGATGGTGAGCCAGAAGCGATTCGGAATCTGGTGGCCTCCGCCGTCGACGGGCTCACGGCGGACAACGTAGTTCTCGTCGATGCGGGTGGCCATCTGCCGCTCGGACCCAAGACAGCCGAGGCCCTCGAACTCACAGCTGAGCAGGCGCTCGAGGAGAAGCTCATCTCAACCCTTGAGCCGGTCACAGGCGCCAGCAACGTCCGTGCCTCAGTCACGCTTGACTACGATCGGGCCGCCACGGATGTGACTCAGGAGATTTACGACCCGGATAAAACCGTCACACTCTCCATGCAGCGCACCGAACAGGCGTCCGGTTCGCAAGCCGTGGCTGCCGGAGTGCCCGGCACGGCCTCGAACGCTCCCAACTCGCAGGCCTTGCCCGTCTATCCGCAACAGACAACTTCGCCGCAATCGGCCAAGACCGAATCCGGCACCTACGCCGCCTCAAAAACCGAGCGGCACGAAGTCGACACACCTGGCCGGGTGCGCCGCCTGACCGCGGCCATCGTGGTCAACGACCGTTTGGCGCAGCCTGCGAGCACGGGAAAGGCAGCCGTGTGGCAGCCTCGCTCCGCCGATGAACTCAGGAATCTCACGGCGCTGGCCCAGGCGGCCGTAGGCTACGACGCCGCGCGCGGAGACCAGCTCACGGTGGAAGATCTGGCCTTTGACCAGAATCGCTCCCAACAACCGCCGGCTGCTCTTGAGAAATGGGTGAACACGGCAGAGGACTCGCCCTTGCTCATCAAGTACGCTGCGCTTCTTTGTGGTCTGCTTGTGGTGCTTGCCTTCGGCGTGCGTCCGGCTCTCCGCCAGGCGGGCTCGGCTTTGCTCGGCGCCGGAGTCGCTAAATCAGGAGCGAGGGAGCTCGCGTCGGGCGCTGCAACGGCCTCACAGACGGCGCTCAAGCCGCCGGAGCCGGTCGAGGTCGATCCGGAGCGTATACGGTCGCAGGAGATCTTCGAGCAGGTGACTGACCATGTGAAGCGCGAACCCACACAAAGCTCGCGCCTGTTGCAGAGCTGGATCCACTCCGACTGACACCAGGAAAGAGTCCGCGCCTTGGATGAACAGGCAAATTCGAATGGGGCAGCAAGACACCGCTCGGCGGCGAACATGTCCGGAGTGCGCAAGGCCGCGGTGCTGCTTGTCGCCGTGGGCGAGCAACTGGCGAAGGAGATTCTTCGCGCCCTGCCGGAAGCAGACGTGCAACTTCTCACCGAAGAGCTGGCGGATTTGCGTGGTATCACCCCGGAGATGTCCTCTGAGATTCTTGAAGAGTTCTGGCAGCTGCTCGAAACGCAGAATTTCATGGTCCATGGCGGTCTCGACTATGCCAGCCGCCTGCTGGTCGATACGTTTGGCAAGGAACGCGCCGACGACCTTCTGATGTTGGTGCGCCGTTCTCAGGAGGCCGCCCAGGGAAATCTGGCCAAGCTGCAGCGGACCGATCCACAGCAACTCGGCAAGCTCCTCGACACAGAACACCCGCAGACCATTGCCCTTGTGCTGGCTCACCTTGACCCCCGCAGGGCATCGCTGGTGCTCGACAACCTCAGTGAAGAGCACAAGGTTGTTTCCGTCCAGCGCCTGGCCGAAATGCGCCAGTTCTCTCCGGAGATGGCACAGAAGGTCGCTCATATCCTGCACCGCAGGCTGGAAAGTGTGGGCGACACGGCGCGCAAGAGCTACTCGGGCTTCAAGGCCGTCGCCGACCTGTTGAATCGCCTGAACGCGGAGGAGGCAAAGAAGATTCTGGAGACCATTGAGGAGGGGCAGCCGGAGCTCGCGCTGAGTATCCGCAACCTGATGTTCACCTTCGAGGATCTGGTCACTGTGCCGGCCGCTTCCATTCGCGAGATTGTCTCCGGCGTCGACAAGCGTCAGCTTGCGATGGCGTTGCGAGGCGCCAACGACGAGCTGCGGGCTCAGATATTCAAGGCGATGAGCTCCCGTGCTGTGGAGATGCTCAAGGAGGACATGGAAGTGCTGGGTCC
>PLST01000431.1:11380-14652 GCA_003164255.1 Acidobacteriaceae bacterium
GGCGGCGGAGACAGACTAGGCTGAGGGGAACTCTTGGAACCAGCGGGAAAGGTTGAACACGGGGTCGGGCTGGGACAGATCCGGTTATTCGAGTATCCGGCAACTCCCGGTGCGCCCCGGGCGCAATGCTGGCAAGGATGGATGGAAGAGCCCGAGCTCGATCCAACGAGTGAGAAAGGCCAGAAACCCGGAGCGTCTGAAAGCCAGAGCGGGGAGCCGGCCCAGGCAGAAGAGCGGCTTGTTGAGGAGACGCAACGATCCTTTGAAAGTGGACGCGAGCGTGGGCGGCTGGAGGGCCGGCAAGCCGAGCGCGACGCGCATGCTGCGGAGCTTCAGGCCATTGAAGCGCGCCGCATTCGTCAAGGTGCGGAGCTTCTCTTGAGCTTTGCGCAGGCGCGCGACCAGTACCTCCAGGCGGTCGAGCAGGAAGTCGTCAGGCTTGCCCTGGCCATTGCGGCGCGCATCCTCCGTCGCGAGGCGCAGATGGACCCGCTCCTGCTGACCGGCGCCGTGCGCGTGGCCATGGGTCAGCTCTCGGGATCAACCGAGGTGAAACTCCAGGTGCCCGCCGCGGAACTCGAATTATGGACAACCGCTATTGCTCTCATTCCGAACCTCGCCTTGAAGCCCAGCGTAAGTGCCGGGGAGGATATGCACCTCGGCGACTGCCGGATTGAGACCGCGCAGGGGTCCGTCGATCTTGGGATCCGCTCGCAGTTGGGAGAGATCGAGAGTGGATTCTTTGATCGTTCCCATGGTTCGAAGATCAAGACAACCGATGGGCTCGAATCCATCCCTGCGGAGACTCGCTCATGACCTCCCGGCTCGGCCGGTACTTTGCCCGGCTTGAACGCGGCCAGCCCTGGCGATGGCGCGGCCAGGTGCTCGAATCGATTGGGCAGACGATCGAGTCATCGGGTCCGTTGGCCTCGGTTGGAGAGTGTTGTGAGATCGAAGATCGATTTGGCAATTTTCATCAGGCCGAGGTGATCGGCTTTCGCGGCTCACATGTCGTCAGCATGCCGGTCGAAACCACGGAGGGAATTCGTTTCGGCAACGTCGTCTCGGCTCTTGGTGTGAGTCCCGGGATTGAAGTGGGGCCCTCGTTGATCGGTAGAGTCTTGAACGCTGAGGGCGCTCCGATTGATGGAGGCCGTCCGCCGGTATCGTTCCTCACGCTGCCGCTGGACGGCGCTGTGCGCTCGCCCATGGACCGCACCCCGATTCGTCAACCGCTGGGAACCGGGATCAGGGTCCTCGATGCGCTTCTGACAGTCGGCCGGGGACAACGCGTCGGCATCTTTGGCGGGTCCGGCGTCGGAAAGAGCACCTTGATCGGCATGATGACGCGCAATACCGAGGCTGACGTGACGGTCGTCGGCTTGGTGGGCGAACGTGGCCGCGAAGTGGGCGAGTTTCTCGAAGATGCGCTCGGTGTTGAGGGGCGTGCGCGTTCAGTCGTTCTGGTTTCCACTTCTGATCAGTCGCCCTTGCTGCGTATGCGGGCGGCGCTTGCCGCAACCACAGTGGCCGAGTTCTTTGCGGCCCAGGGGAAACACGTTCTGCTGGTTCTCGATTCGCTCACGCGCTTTGCCATGGCGGCTCGCGAGATTGGACTCGCAGCGGGCGAACCGCCCACGGCAAAAGGCTATACACCCTCGGTTTTCGCACGGTTGGCGCGCCTTGTGGAACGCGCCGGGCAGTTCCGTACCGGTTCCATCACGGCTTTTTACACGGTGTTGATGGAAGGTGACGATCAGCAGGATCCACTCGTCGATGCTGTCAGATCGTTGTTGGATGGTCACGTCGTTTTGTCTCGCGCGCTGGCGGCCGAGGGCTGGTATCCCCCTGTTGAAGTTCTGGATTCAATCAGCCGCCTCATGCCAGCCGTCTCCGGGCCTGAGCATCGCGCCCATGCAACCTTGCTGCGCAGGCTTATGGCCGTCTATGCGCGCTCTGAGGATCTGGTCCGCATCGGGGCGTATAAACCCGGCTCTGACCCTGAGCTTGACCAAGCCTTGAGGGCACGGGACGCCATGCGCGCATTCCTTACCCAGGATGCGCACGAGGACGCCCAGTTTGCTGACTGCCTGAAGCGCCTTGGTGCCCTGGCTGGAGAGATTTGACATGGCCGTTTCGCGTGCTCTTCGTCGCCTCCTGCGCGTCCACGAACTCGAAGAGGAGCAGAGCCGGCTGGCGCTTGAATCTTCGATTGGCGAGTTGAGGCGGCTCGAGCAGCTCTTGGAGTTGGCTTGCAAGAGGGAGCGAGGAGGGCGGCAGTTGGTTCGGGTCAGCGCTCACACGGGAGAACTGCCCGACAGACTTGCTGGGCTTGAAGAGTCGCGAGCCGGCCGGCGCAGCGCCGTCTTACTGGAAACGAAGATGATCGATGCCGAGTCTCAGGTTGTGGAACTTCGACAGGCCTATCTCGCCAAGCGCGTGGAACGCCGGCAGGCGGAGATGCTCATCAAAGAGATCGAGGCCCGCGACTCCGTCACCTCGGCAAGGCGCGGTCAACGGGCCCTCGACGATTGGTTTCTGAACCGCGGTCACGTCGCCCAATCACGAATGAATCATGACGGTGAAAAGCCTCAAAACGAAACTGGAGAAATCCAGCAACCAAACCTTGAGGAAACTTTACCCGAATTAATCGAAGCAGTTCCGAATTGGAATTCGTCTTCCCATCCCTGACAATGCTCTAACCCGTGGTTCACGCAAATGGCAACACATCTGCACTGATCCGGTTCATGGGCGTAGTTGGGATCGAGATCGAGCCAAGGGGCGCTGCGGCGCCGGATCAAGTCTTGAATTCCCTCGGTGTGCCGCTCGCGTCCAGGGCCATCGCCGGCTTAGGACGAGGCTTGCTATCTGGCCAAACGGCAACCCCGACCGCGCTTGCGAATTTTCGTTCGAGCTGGCAATCCCAACTGGCGTCTCTTGGCACTGATGCGGACTCTTCCTTGGATTCGGTCATCGGGGATGAACAAACCAGTACCTTGTCCGCATCGACTCCGTCTTCGACACTCGGAGATCAAACCTTGCCTGCGGTTGCCGGCCGCTTGGGCAGATCTGCGTTCGAAAACCTGGTCGAATCAAATGCCAGGTTGGATGTTTCGAAAGCGTCGGAGCGCACGATGGTTTCCAACCCGCAAACCGCGCTTATGCCAAAAAACAGCGAAGACCGGACGCAGGCACTGACCGCAACTGCTGGCCTCCAATCTCAACCTGGACGATCGACGGTTTCAGCTAGCGTGCGCACATCCCTGGCCAGA
>PLST01000431.1:14707-16781 GCA_003164255.1 Acidobacteriaceae bacterium
AGCCGGCCCAGAGTCGCCCCCGTTGGCCATCACGCGCGGTTCGAGCCTGACAACCGATCATGTCGAGACGCCAGCCATGGCACCGGAACGAGCGGCCCTGCAAGAACCGGCTGCCGTTCCGGCCTACACGCGCCGGACGGCTGAGCCATCAATGTTCGGAAGTGAACCTGCTGATCGAGCCTCTGCACAGACATTGATTTCGCCGCAGGACGAGGGAACGGTCTCCGATCTTTCCGAGGCTGTCAACCTGTTTCAGGCGGGCTCGCTTGCCTCTTCAGGTTTCGAAGTCAGGGCTGCTGCTCCAGGGGCCAGGGGAGGCGCATTCTCCCGGCAGGCAAGCGCAGTTCATGCTCAGACCAAGGGATCGGCCGGAGCAGCCATCTACGGAAATGCTCATCCGGATCAAGCAGGCCTCATCCAATCCACTGCTGCCCCAACAGGCTTAGTAGATAAAAACTCCTTCTCAAACGGGTCAAAGATATCTGTGGGCCCTCAGTCTATGCCGCCCACTGGGTACATTCGCAGCAATCAAGGCATGCAAGCGACCAGCACAACGGCAGGAGACGGATCTGCTGTTCCGATGCAATTCTCTGGCCCCGCCAATCAGCTCAGTTCAGAACCTCGATCGGGCGAGTTCAACGATTCTCAGTCCGTCAGTGAAACTCTGGTCATGAAACTTGGAACCGTAAAAAGTGGCAAACTTCAGTTTCAGACAGCACAGGGAGGCGCCTCGGGCGTACTCGCTTCGGCCGCGCCCGCTGCTCATCCAGCGTCCTTCGCGGCGAATATTCCTGGATCGGACGCGTTCAGCCTTGCGCGGGACCCCTCCAGCGTGCAGGCAGCAAACGGCACAGCGGCCGAAGTTGGCGAATCGTCGTCCGCAGCTCAAGGCACGTCGACGACTCATCAGACATTTGCTACGCTCGACAACATCGACGACCGGACCACGCTGAATTGGGTTCACTCGGGCGCTCGACACGCCGAAGCGGGGTTTGAGGACCCAACTTTGGGTTGGATTGGGGTACGCGCGGATCAGAGTGGTGGAGGCGTGCATGCGATCGTGGTTCCCTCAACAGCCGAGGCGGTGCAGGCCCTCGGGTCACAGATGGCCGGGTTGAACGCCCATCTGGCCGAATCGCATACGCCTCTGGCAAGTCTTTCACTAGGCTCAGCGGAAGGCAGGGAAGGCGGAACAGGCACTGGCCAGAGCTTCAACGAGAGCGCTGGACAGGATCAGGCACAAAGCAACTCTCAGGATCCGTACGTGAGTCCGGCGCAGGTGATTGGTACGGGTTCAAACGTCGCTTCCGCGGTTGTGTCCGCGCCTACAGCAGCCCCCGGGCTTCCTGACCATGAGGCCAAACATATCTCAGTAATGGCCTGAAAGCAGCCAGAGCATGCAGGACCGATTTCGCAGTTGAAGTATTTCAGGGGAGCACACAGCGGAACGGGATTCACGAAGGCGTCGAACCAAGGAGGAAACATGGCTGCAGCAGCAATCTTCAATCATGCAATGACGGCGGCTCAGAGTCTCATGAGTCCCAGCGCAACCCCATCGTCCAGCCCGGTGACGGCGACGGCCGACACCAGCAGCACAAGCAGTTCTGACACGTCGTCGGCGACTATATCTGCCAATGACTTTCTTAGTCTGCTGGTCACCGAGATGCAGAACCAGGACCCCACAGCCGATACCGATCCCAACGAATACATCAACCAATTGGTCAATGTGAACAGTCTGGAGCAGCTCATCGATATCAACCAGAATCTTTCCACCGCACTCGGCAATTCAAGCACGAGTTCCAGTAGCAGTGCCGGAGCCCAGTCCCATTCCTCGGCAGCCAGCCGTGCTTCCGGCAACCTCAGCGTACCGAGCGCCAGCTCTGCCGCTCATCGGGTTGCTCACGCTCTCGATGGCCGGACGCACGCTCAGACAACCTCAGAGGCGCCCACCGCAAACGGATCCAGTTTGAAACCCAGCAGGCTGCTACGGCCTGCGCTAACTGAAAGAAAAACAGGAGTTGCACAATGGCAAGTTTTTATATTCCTCTTTCCGGCCTTAATGCCGATTCGACTG
>PLST01000150.1:0-4758 GCA_003164255.1 Acidobacteriaceae bacterium
CCGTGGAGGCGTCGAAGCTGCCACCGTCGGAGTTGGTGATGCGCGGATCGGCCGCCAGTGCCGCGGCTTCGCAGCGGCGAGCCCACTCGATGCGCTCGGGACCCGCAAGCGAGTAGACGTCGTCGAAGAAGAGGTGCTGATCTTCAGGGAGCGAGCCGAATTCGCCGGTCTCGGGCAGCCCGGTGAAGGGGTCGCCTTCCGTGACCTTCGCGAGCGCCATGGCGCCTTCAACGAGTTGCTGAATGCCGTCGGCGGTGAAGTCGCTGGTGGAGGTGGAGGCGGAGCTTTTGCCGAGAAAGACACGCAGGCCCAGGCCCCGCGAGCCGGACTCCTTGAGGGTCTCCACTTCGCCCATGCGCACGTTCACGCTGAACTCGTCGCCTTCACGGATGACGGACTCGGCATCGCTGGCCCCCGCCTTCATGGCCAGGGCGACAACGTCAGCGGCGAGCGATTCGAGGTCGAGAGCGGATTCGGATACGGCAGATTGGGCCATGCTTAGAAGCTATCAAAGTTGCGCAGTGTTTAGATATGAGGTGTCCAGGCCACAAGCCAGCCGTTCGTGATCGCCTGCCAGGTGGCATTGAAGTAGAGCCAGGTCCCGGTCAGGCCGACGGCTACGACCAGCGCCGCAGCCTCAAGAAACTGCTTCATCACCCGGTTCTTCTTCCAGTCCCAGAGGAAGATGAGCAGAATGATCAGGAGGGTGCCGCCTTCATAAAAGAGGTAGGTGCCCAGGAAGCTGGTGGGTTCGGGCAGAAAAAGGCTGACCATTCGCGAGAAGCCGGCGTCGCTGATGGAGATGGCGGCCAGGATGAGCACGCGGCGGTGCGCTGCTGAGTTGCGGCGCAGCAGAATTCCGTAGGGCAGCAGAAGGGCAAGACAAAGCGGCCCGCTGAACGCGATGGAAAGAAACTGCGCAGGCAGGTCGCCGGGCGTGTGCAGGTTGAGGGCCTGCCAACTGAGCTCGGCCCAAACGGCAATGAAGACGACCACGGGAGCATAGCCAACCACGAACCAGCCGAAGGTGCGGTGTATCTTCACATTGCCGGTTTCGACCATGAGGATGAGAGCCGTGACGACCAAGAGCCAGAGCGTGGTGGCGATGGCGTGCACGTGCACGATGAAGGGGACTGGCGGCAACTCGTGGAAATAGTTGTGCAGGTCGAAGCCGAAGCCGACGCCGACGATGATCCAGAAGATGGCAAGCCAGACAAGAGCGGCGCGACGGTCGCTCCGTGCCGGCCAGGTTGCCGTTGATTGCACCTGCATCGATTGTGACCTCCGGAGACGGGGAGATTGGGGAGAGATAGGAACCTGGAATTTTTTGTTGAAAGCGAGGAGACAATTCCAGCTTCCCGTGCCGCTTACAGTCATAAGGTCCAGCTTGATGATGGGTATGTCCACGTCGTCCGCGGCGGGCAATTCAAGGTTGGTCGGCTTTGATCAGATCAGTTGGGGTTGCCGGGCCAGGAGGTCATTCGGATTTACGCACAGACATTTGATCAAGCAGGACCGCATTCAACAGTGACTTGTGAACCTTGATGCGCTTGTTGTATTCGATAAACCCGAGCTTACGAAATCGATTCATGAAGAAACTCACGCGGGACCGGGTGGTACCAACCATCTCAGCCAGGGTCTCTTGCGAGATCCTCGGAATGTATTGCTCCGGCTCGCCCGGCTTGCCAAATTCCGCCATGAGCAGGAGAATCCTCGCCAGGCGCTTTTCACTGGAGTTGAAAAGCTGGTCGACCAGATCTGCCTGAACGCGTATGCTGCGCTCCAGCAGGAACTTCAAGAAGAGGTCTGAGAAGCTATGCCCTTCATGCATCGCATGGATCATCTCTTCCCGGCTGATTCTCAGAGCGGTGCAGGCGGTGGTGGCAGTGGCCGTAGCCAAACGAAACCCGGGCATCGTGGCAAGTGCCTCTTCTCCCACAAAGTCACCCGCGGCCAGCAGCATGATGGTTCCTTCCTTCCCACTGGTGGCAACAACAGTGACTTTTGCGCGGCCTTCCTGAAGATAAAAAACCGAGTCCGCGGGATCTCCCTGCGAAAAGAAGGCTTCCTTCGGCGCCAATTGGACTATTCTTCGCCCCAGACCGGCGCTCGCCAGAACGGCAGCAGCATCGAATCCGGGCTTTTCATGCTCAACCATTGGAGGACCCCTTTCCGGTGCGACCCAAACACCTGGGATGCCGAATGCTCCATTTTCGACGGAGCATTCGGCATCCCAGTTCGGCTGAACACATTACCCCACTCGGCAGCATTGGAAAGAACTCGTCGCGGAGTAGGTTGAACTGTTCAATTCTGCTCGCTTTTCCTGAAACATTTCAAGTATTAAGATTTCATGACGCAAAAATGAAGTCCGACGAAGCGCGCCGCGGATCCCGCCGCAAGAGCAATCAGCTTGAGAGTATCATTGCGACAGTCGCTTCACGTTTCATGGCGATGCATGGTGTGTTTAGAAAGAACGGAGTCGATGGTTCCTCCAAACAAGACGCGTGATTTGGCCCGCAGCCTCATTGCCAGCGAGGCCGATGCAAGCACGACCTCTCTGCACACCGAACCTGCAACTGTGCGGGTCTACGAAAAACTGCGCCGGCAACTCGGAGCACCCGTGGGAGTTGACGGTTTTCAGGCGCTCGCTTCCCGCGCCCTGGCTCTGGCCAAATCGCAATCACCGCGGCTCAGCACGGTGCAGGTTACAGCGAATGGAGGCTTGCGCGGTCTCGGCGAGGTTGAGTCCCAGACTGACGCGGAAGAGGGTGGCGAGGCCGGAATCATTCTGATTGCGCAGCTGCTCGGGCTATTTCTTACCTTCCTTGGCGAAGCAACAACACTGCGCTTGATCGAAGATTTACGTCTGCAGGCTGACGCCCGCACAGAGTCAGACACAACCACACAGAGTCCAAGAAGTTCAGCGGCCGATGGACCGGCCATGGCTGCGGCTTTCGAGGACCTTCTGGTGGAGATTGATCGGCTCAGGAAAGTGAGTGAGCGTATTGAAACGCTGGTGGACAAGCATCCGGGCATGGAAGACGGACTCATGAGTGTTGCGGGGAACATTCGCAGTATTGCCTCGGTCCTTGACGTTTTCACGCTCATCCGAAGCAAGGCTGGCGGTCCACAGGACGAGGAGCTTGACCTGCAAACGAATCGCTACATGAATTAAGTTCCGACCGTACTTTGTCCCGCTCGGCTCTGGAGGTCGAATGCTCCAACTGCAAGAGCGCTTGCCGAGAGACAGAATCGACGCTCGGATCCCTTGACGAGGCGCAAGAAACGGCAATTGAACTCTGTGGCTTTGAACGATGCTCGGTTGAATATGAAGGCTGCCCNNCCTCTGAACCTGCGGAGTCTCCGAGCATTCGCGTCTATGAAAAGCTGCGCCAGAGCCTTATTGGGTTTGCGGGAATGGCAGCATTTCAGTCTCTCGCTTTCCGCGCTTTGACCCAAGCCAAGTCGGAAGCTCCCAGTCTTTGGGCATTGCAGGTCGCAGAGAATGGATCCTTAAAAGGCCTGGGTGAGTTTGAATCTCAAATCGACATCGACAAGGAGCTGGTTGGCGAGGGAGGAATCGTTCTCATCGCCCGCTTACTCGGACTGCTTCGTATGTTTCTTGGCGAAGCCTTGACATTAAGCCTGCTGCGCAATGCGTGGCCGCGCGAAGTTTTCGACGATCGCAATTAGGCACATTGGAGAAAAGCGTGAGTATTCAAGACAAAGTGAAGATCAATAAACTACCCACTGGAGTTCCGGGCCTCGACGAAATTGTGGGTGGTGGTCTCCCGGAATTTTCATTCAACATCATCGCGGGCGCGCCGGGAAGCGGGAAGACGACGCTGGCGCATCAGTTTGTGTTTGCCAATGCCACACCTGAGCGTCCTGCGCTCTATTTCACGGTTCTGGGCGAATCAGCCATTAAGATGCTGCGATACCAGCAGCAGTACACATTCTTCGACCCGGCCAAGCTGCCCGGCTCCATTCGCTTTATCAACCTGAGCCAGGTTGTCCTGGAGAAGGACCTGGGTGCGGTCCTGGAGGCAATCACCAGGGAAGTTGAGAAATCCAACCCGGGCGTCGTGGTTGTGGACTCCTTCCGCACAATGGTCCGGAAGCCGGAAAGTGACATGGACCTGCAATCCTTTATTCAACGGCTGGCCTTATCCCTGGCTAGTTGGCAGGCTACAACTTTCCTGATCGGTGAATATGCGGAGGAAGAGCTACGCGACAATCCCATCTTCACAGTTGCCGATGGTCTGTTCTGGCTGCGCCAGACGGCGGAGCGGAATTCAATTGTGCGAAAACTGCAAGTTATCAAATTGCGCGGTCAGGATTCTGTGCCGGGGCTGCACACATTCCGCATCACTGATGCAGGGGTGCAGGCCTTCTCGCGCACTTTTGGACTCACCGCGCGCAAGAGAAATCCACCCAGCAATCGGCGTCTTTGCTTCGGCATTGGGGAGTTGGACAAGATGCTGGGCGGGGGCGTTCGCGAAGGCGATAGTATACTCATCGCGGGATCTTCGGGAACCGGGAAATCTGTCTTGGCAACTCAGTTCATTGCTGAAGGCATACGCCATGGAGAGCCGGGAATTGTGGCAGTGTTTGAGGAACGTCCGGAAGCGTATGCGGAGCGGGCGACCAATTTAGGTTTGGACCTGGAAACGCCGCAGAAAGATGGAAAGCTCACAATTCTCTATCTCCGCCCGCTCGATCTCTCGGTCGACGAAACCATGCAGTCGATTCTCGACG
>PLST01000150.1:4824-23215 GCA_003164255.1 Acidobacteriaceae bacterium
TATTCGCGAGTATGAAATCACGTCGAAGGGTGTGGTGATTCTGGGCAAGCGCCTCACAAACTTTCAAGGCCTTATCAGCGGAATTCCCGTTCACTCAGACCGGCCCGACCTTACGGAAGAACCTTCTTTGGATACGGGAAACGAGCACAAGAACTAACTGAGCATCTACGAACTGGAAGTGGTGGCCAGTTATGGCCTCGATTTTTTCGTGCTCTCCTTGAGGGAAGCTTTGATGCACCGGGTATGTGTCCCTGAAGAGGAGTCAGTGCTGTTCCGGTTGGACGCTACCTTCCGGTACCGCCGACGGTCATTTTGTCGAGCTTGATGGTTGGCATGCCTACGCCGACGGGGACGCTCTGGCCGTCTTTACCGCAGGTGCCGATGCCTTCGTCAAGCGGCCCCAGATCGATGGAGGTCGTACTTGGGACACGGGGCAACCTTAACAAAAACGGTCGCGGCTGTACATGGGGCCCGTTCGGGCTGGAAATTGAGCTCGCTTTTGGACCAATCCAGAGCGTCGCATGAGTTATCTTAATGTGATAACCTATTCTTACGATGCAGAAGCACGACCCTGCCCTCGACGCGCTGCTCGATCTGGACGGCCTGATATTGGTTGTAGATCCCGAGGGTGGGCATTGGGTCAAATTTGTAGTCACAAAGGTCTTGCCGACTTCGGAGAAGCCGCATGGGATGGATTATTCGCTCTCGCTGCACGGTAGGGACGGTGAACGGCTCGTGGGATTCGACAACGCGCATCGTGTAGGCAAGCAAAAGGCCGGCGAACCGCAGGATCATCGTCACCGCATTCGCACGGTCAAGGCGTATGAGTATGTTGACGCTGCAAAGCTGCTTGCAGACTTCTGGACAGAAGTTGACGCGGTTTTGAAAGAGAGAGGAGTACGCACATGACGACGCTCAGGGTGGGAATCGCCGGCTACGACGAGATGAAGGCGTTCACGATGGCTATTGCGCGAGGGCAGAGAAAGCTCGGTGCGCAGGAGCCACGTGTCTGGTTTCCTTCGACCGAGTCGTTCGCAAAGGTGCTGTCGGCTGGGAATCGCGAACTGCTGCGCGTGATTGCGGAGAAAACGCCGGGATCTCTGGATGAGCTTGCGGCGCTGACGGGGCGGAAGAAGTCGAATCTCTCACGCACGCTGAAGACGATGGCGAATTATGGGCTTGTTCAGCTTGAGCGAGGTGCGCGTGGGCGCATTTCCGCGAAGGTGGTGCATGACCGAATTGAGTTGGAGTTGCCACTGGTGGGGAAGGCGTGTGCGGCATGATTGGACGCGGCATGTGCCGCGTTGATGATCGTTCAAAGGCTCTGGGGATGGGGTTGTGGCAAGGCTGAGCCCATGCCCTGTTACAGGCCTTCCTACCCGGATCGGTCCCTGAAGTAGCGGAGCTCCCCGGTCTCAAATTCGAGACCGGGGCACCCGGCATTGTGAGTGAATCTTACGGAAATGAGTTCTCTCAACCAGAAGAGGGTTAGGATCAACTGCAGATCACTCGACTCCGCTGCGTTTCGCTCAGGATTGCGACCCCTGTAGAGAGCTGTAATCGAGTGGAGCTATCCCACCTTCCCCTCGCGGGAACGTGGTGGAGGTCCGACGCTTGCAGATACGGATAATGATTCATGGAACGAACTCACTGTATCAACTCTCCGCCATTGCGCTTTTCATCCGATTCATCGGCAAAATAGGCTGCCATCATGCCTTGGACCACTACGAGCCACGGGATTGCGTTTGCGGAGAGTTCGTCGCATAATTCGGGGCGGTCCAGTATTTTTGACACTGAATGGCCCACGCCGATGCCGTTTAGCTGGACCAAATTCCAGAAGGCAGAATCGGGTTTCGAGTGGAGCAAACTATTCATCGTTGCCGTAAGATCACCTCCCCGGATTGGGGAGCCAGGGCGCTGGATCTCTTGGATATTTTCAAACATTTTGGCGAGGTTCGGCGCCTCGTTGTGTTTCCAGCCTCGGTTCCATTTTTCTATCTCTTCTGGGTAATGATGAATGTATAAGAGTATGGCCGCTCTCTCCGCCAAGGGACGAAGAAGAACGTGCCCCCCGAAAAGATAACCTTGCCGAATTAGCTCACGAATTGACAGGGCAATGCTCAGGGACTGAGCAACGACTTGGCAGGCCATTTTCTGGGCGTCCGTGAGGGCGCGCTTGTGCGAGGTTGGCGCAATGACAGCATTTTGCTCCATCGCGGAACAGATTAGTTGGTCAAAGTGGAAGAGAAGCGTGCGGCCAAGATAGGGTTCATTGTCCGGGGTGAAGACCACCGAGATATTCTCGGCGTCCATCCTTCGCTCCTAACTATCTTCCGGTACCGCCGACGGTCATTTTGTCGAGCTTGATGGTTGGCATGCCTACGCCGACGGGGACGCTCTGGCCGTCTTTACCGCAGGTGCCGATGCCCTCGTCGAGTTTGAGATCGTGGCCGACCATGGAAACGTGCTTGAGGGCTTCAGGTCCGTTGCCGATCAGGGTTGCGTCGCGGACCGGCGCCGTGATTTTGCCGTCTTCAATGAGGTAGGCCTCGGATGCCGAAAAGACAAATTTGCCGTTGGTAATGTCCACCTGTCCGCCGCCAAAGTTGACGGCGTAGAGGCCGCGTTTGACCGAGCGAAGAATGTCTTCGGGCTCGTCATCGCCGGCGAGCATGTAGGTATTGGTCATGCGCGGCATGGGGATGGACTGGTAGTTTTCGCGCCTGCCGGAGCCCGTGTTGGCGCAGCCCATCAGGCGCGAGGAGAGTTTGTCAGACAAATATCCCTTCAGGATGCCGCCTTCGATGAGTACGGTCTCCTGCGTGGGCGAGCCTTCGTCATCCACGTTGAGCGAGCCNNCGGCGGCCGGCCATGGTTCCGTTGTCGACCACGGTGACCTTGGAACTGGCGACGGACTGGCCGATGAGCCCGGTGAAGGCGGAGGTCTTTTTTCGGTTGAAGTCGGCCTCAAGGCCGTGACCCACGGCTTCGTGCAGCAGAATGCCGGGCCAACCGGGACCAAGGACGACTTCCATTTCTCCCGCGGGTGCGGGAACGGCGCCAAGCTGCAGAATCGCTCCACGAGCCGCTTCGCGCGCCAGGCCCTCAGGGCTTTTGGAGCCGATGAACTGCTCAAGACCGGCGCGGCCACCGCCTCCCGCTCCACCCTTGGTGGTGACGGCGCCTTCTTTCGCAATGACGAAGACGTTGAGCCGGCACAAGGGTTGGGTGTCACTGGCGAAGGCGCCGTCAGAGGCGGCGATGAGGATGCGGCGCAGTTCCTCGGAGTAGCTGGCGCGGACTTGGACGACGCGGTTGTCAAAGGCGCGGGCGGCGCGGTCGGCGCGCAGGATGAGTTCGAGCCGCGCGGCCAGGTCGAGACTGTAGCCGCCGAGGGGAACTGGATAAAGATTGGCGACTGGGGCTTCAGTGAATCCCTGGACGGGTTGTTTGGCCGGGCCGCTAGCGATGAGGGCCGCGGTGCGGGCGGCGTGGAGCAGGCGCTCTGGGCTCAGATTGTCGGTATAAGCGTAGCCGGTGCGCTCACCAGAGAGCACGCGGATACCGCAGCCGGCGCTGGTGCCCTGGCTGGCGGATTTGACAATTTGCTCGTCAACGCCGAGAGCTGTTGCCATGACCGACTCAAAATACAGGTCGGCGTAGTCGCCGCCGGCCGAGAGCGCCTCGCCCAGGCAGCGCTCAAGCAGGCGCTCGGTAATTCCGAATTTCTCAAAAAAGTAGCGTTTGTGGCCGGAAACAGGGGAAGCGGCAGGTTTGGTCATTGGTCTCAGTTTACGCCATGCGTGCTGCTTCTCCATTGGAGCGCTCGCCGTTGACCGCACGCTCACGCAGGGTTGAAATGTTTTGCCGGAACGATCAAGGACCGCTCGATAGGTAAGAAAGTCGAATTTGAGTAAGAACTACATAGTCGATGGCGACTGGTGAAGACGCCGCGTCTTTCTAATTCAGCTGGATCACTCTCTAAACGAAGCATTCTAAACGGCCGGGTCTTCGCGGGAGAATTGGATTTTTTGGCAGAGAGATTGCAAGCTTCAATCCACAGCAGACCATTTCAAATTCGCAGTTATTTTGATTCTCATCGCGATTCCTGATGCCGCGGCGCGTTCGTTAGCAACACCTATGTATATCTCCGCCCGGGCATCGAATTCGTGGTCAATGCATGCCGCTTCAGTTGCCCTACCCAAAACGACGGGAGATCTGCGCCCAAAAACAGATTGAGGCGGATCTTTCGTCTTCATCGAATGCAATTGGAGAAAACATGAAGCGCGTAACACTGCTCGTTGTGTTGCTATTTGCAGTTTCCGTCGTTGCATCCAAATCCTCAGGAGCACAACGCTACGGTTATCGACTTGCAATCACAACAACATCACTTCCTGGCGGAACGGTCGGCGTTTCGTATAGCGGTCAGATAACGGTGACCGGAGGAACCGCACCTTACAAGTACAGCGCGAGCGGCCTTCCCAGCGGATTATTGATTGGCAGTTCGACCGGCGCGATTACCGGTAAACCGACCGCGGCAGGAGCGGTCACGGTGGGGATCACGGTGACAGACTCCAGCAGATCGACGGAAACGGCAACNNTTCAGCGCGAGCGGTCTTCCCAGCGGATTATCGATTGGCAGCTCAACCGGCGCAATTACGGGTACGCCGACCGCGGCAGGAACGGCCACAGTGGCTATCAAGGTGACAGACTCCACTAAACCAACGGCGCAATCAGTGACGTCAAACCTGCAGATCGCGATTGCTGCTGCCACCGGAGCAAGCAAACTGGCGATTACGACGACCTCCCTTCCAGGCGGCACAGCCGGCGTGGCCTATACCGGCACGGTAACGGCATCGGGTGGAACTACGCCCTACACATTCAGCGCGAGTGGTCTTCCCAGCGGATTAACGATCAGCAGTTCGACTGGAGCAATTACCGGTTCCACAACAACGGTGGAAACCGCCACGGTATCGGTGACGGTGACGGACTCGACCACGCCGACTGCGCAGACGGCCACGTCCAGTTTGAGCATTACGATCAGCACGGCGACAGCAGGTGTTGCCTGCGGAAATATCACTACAGGGAACTTGGGCAGTCTTAACGGCTTCGTCCCATTCCCAGTTTCGAATGCATGGAATACAAACATCGCGTCGGCTGCGGTCGATCCCAACTCGGCAACGATCATCAGCGCGCTTACGGGAAGCAACCTGCATCCGGATTTCTCAACACCGGCCGACGGGAACTATGGGATTCCCTATGTGGTGGTCGATTCAAATTCCACTTCGGGAGTCAATGTGGATATGAACGGCTATCCCGATCAGAGCGACATCACGCCCTATCCGATACCGGCGACGGCTCCAATCGAAGGCTACCCGGCAAATTGCACGACCAATGGCGACGATCACGTGCTTGTTCTGGACAAGACAAAGTGCTGGCTCTATGAGACCTGGTCGACTGAACTCTGCAACGGCTCCTGGTCTGCGTCGAACGGGGCAGTCTGGGATCTGACGACAAGCGAGCGCCGGCCCAATGGATGGACCTCGGCGGATGCGGCAGGCCTGCCCGTATTTCCTGGGCTGGTGCGCTATGACGAAGTGGCGGCAGGGGCCATCAACCATGCGATTCGAGTGACGGTGGGCAATACGAAGAGCGACTCGAATGGCGGATATTTTGTGGCTCCCGCGACCCACGCGGCCGGAAATAGCGCCAGCACCAGCAACATTATTGGAATGCGGCTGAGGCTGAAGGCCAGCTTCAACATATCCAGTTACAGCGCCGCCAACCAGGTGATCCTCAAGGCCATGCAGCAGTATGGCCTGATCGTGGCCGATAACGGCAGCAACATGTACTTCGAGGGGACGCCGGACGCGCGCTGGAACGACGGCGACCTGCATAACCTGGGGAACGTGGATGCNNCGTCGTTCGATGTAGTTCAAATGGGGACTGCATACGATGTATCGACTGCCCCGACAGGAGCCGCGCCCACGATCAGCAGCTTTGCGGCTTCACAAACCACCGTGGCCGCGGGCACGGCAGTGACGCTGACATGGACTGTCAGCGGCGACTCCTACGACTTTATCGACGTCGTGGGGATGGTGCGTGGAGGAAGCCAGACGGTGACTCCGACCAAGACCACCACCTATACCATGAACTCAACCAACCAATATGGACGGTCGACAAAAGCGGTTACGGTTACAGTAAATTAGGTTCGAGGTTGAACAGCGGCTCCCTGCGGGATTCGTCCTGCAGGGAGCCGCAGTTTGATGCAGCCTGTGACGAAAGTTTGTTCTCTTGGTGCGGGGGCATGAGTGCTCATTCCAAGGGGTGCGTTCCTCATGTTAGATTCGTGGCATGAAAAGAATCCTTGCCGCTGCGCTTCTGCTGTTGGCACTCGGGACTCCGGCGGCCTTTGCCAAGCATTACAAATATCCGCACAAGGTCACGAAACACCCGACGACGCATCATCCGCATCGCCACGCCTAGAGTTCCGCCGCACGCGCTTCAACAGCAGCCGCTCCCCATCTCATCCGGGAGCGGTTGTTTGCTTGTTGATCCCCTCAGAAATCAAGGAATCAGAGTGTGGCCGCGAGGGAGTTTTCCACGCTCGGCAGGGCCTTTGCCTGCTGTAGTGGGAAGCATGGTAAGGTTCTTGCCATGAGCGAAGTGATCGACACACGTTATCCGATTGGGCGCTTCAGTGCGCCGGCCACGAGCGGCCCTGAAATTCGTGCGGCGCACATTCAAACGATTCGGCTGCTGCCCGAGCGCCTGCAGGCAGCGGTGAAGGGGCTGAACGATGCGCAGCTCGACACGCCGTATCGCGAAGGCGGCTGGACGGTGCGGCAACTGGTGCATCATCTGGCCGACAGCCACGCGATGTCGTATACGCGCTTCAAACTGGCGCTCACCGAGGACTGGCCCACGATCAAGCCCTACAACGAGGCGGCATGGGCCGAGCTCGCCGACAGCAAGTTTCCGATTGACGACTCCATTGCGATGCTCGAGGCGCTGCATGGACGCTGGGTGGCGCTGCTGGAATCGATGAGCGAAGAGGAATTCAAGAGGGGATACGTCCATCCCGAGAACGGCCGCCAGGACCTTGCCAGGGCTTTGGGCGTCTACGACTGGCACAGCCGCCATCATGTCGCGCACATTACTAATCTGCGCGCTCGCCAGGGCTGGTAGGAGCCGCGCGTGGCTCGCGAAGAGGCTGCCGCATCAGCCGGGCTGCTGGCCCGGAGCATCGAGGAGTATCTGGCCGACCATCCTGCGGCAGCGCTGCTTGAGGATGGGCGGGTCGCGTTCGATATGCGCTTTGCGCATTACGCCGTAAGCGAGCAGCACGGCCGCTGCCTATTGCAGTTGTGGAGCGAAGAACGCAACCTTGTGCGCACGGTGGTTGAGGTGCAGGAGCGAGCCCAATGCCTGCGCCTGATGACACGCCGCATGGGCGCAGCCAAGCCCCAGGCGTTGGAGCTTGTGCCCACCAGCGACCGGCGCACGCCCACGGCGCGGGATGCGAGCCGACGCAACTATCAAAAATTGCTGGAGCGCGTGCTGACGCGCAGGTTTGTGGACGCGAAGATGGACGGATTGCGTTCGGCCATGGACCTGGAGCACAGCTTTGGTCCGGCGTACGTGCGCGGGCGGCTGTTGCGTGGAACCGCGGCAGACGCGGTGATTGGCGTGAGCGAAGCCGAGTCGGGCGCGATGGTGGATGGAATCCTGACGCTGGGAATTCTGTGGCTCGACTATTGCCGTCAGCACGGCGACGGGCGCAGACATTTTGGCGGGCTCAAGGTGATTGTGCCGGCTGGCGCGTGGCGGACGATCGCGGAACGGATGGCNNGATTTTCGTGACACCGGCAATCTGGAGTCGCGGCTGGTTCACGCGTTCTCAAGGCCGGCTGCCCTTGAACGCTGCAATGCAGGAATCGAAAGGCTGATGGCGCTCGTTCCGGATGGGGCACGCGATCGGATTGAGGTACGGGCCAGCTCGGCCACCGTGGTCGGCCTGCTGCTCCACGGGCTTGAGTTTGCGCGCGTCCGTCACGGCGCGGCGGCCCAATCGTTTGCGCGCGAAGACGAGGTGAGCTTTGGCGCGGGCGCCAACGAGACGCCGCTCACTGAAGAAAATGAAGCGCTCTGCCGCGAGCTGTGCGCACGGCTGTTCAGCAGTCGCTACCCTGACGGCTCGCATAACGACCCGCTGTTCCGCATGCACCCGGAGCACTGGCTGGAGTCGCGCCTGCGCTCGGGACTTGCGGAACTGCTGCCCGGATTGCGCGGCGATTTGCTCTACACGCAGGTGCCTGCGATCTCAAGAGGGGATCGGGGCCTGCTTGACCTGCTCACGCTCGACCGCAACGGACGGCTGGTGGTGATTGAGCTAAAGGCGGACGAGGATCTGCATCTGCCGCTACAGGCCCTGGATTACTGGATTCGCGTACGCGCGCTCAATGACGACCGGCAGGCGGGCGCTGGCGGCAGCCGGCCCGTTTCAGCGTTCGAGCGGCAGGGATATTTTGACGGGGCCGAAGTCTCTCAGCTCCCTCCGCGATTGTTGCTGGCCGCGCCTGCGCTGCGCATCCATCCTGCCAATGAGATCGTGCTGCGTTATTTTTCGCCGCAGGTGGAGTGGGAGCTGATTGCCGTGAGCGAACACTGGAGGCGCGAGCTGAGCGTGATATTTCGCAAGCGGAGCGGCGACGGCAGGTAGGTGTTGCGCGGTTGAGCCGCAACCGTTCTCTCACTTGGCTCGAACGGCGGTGGTTGGTTGAATTTGCCGGCCGCCGGCACCTTGGACTTGTTATGGCTATAAATTATGGCTATAATAATTCCATGGATGTGAGTACCGCTGAGGCGAAGAATCGCTTGCCCGAGTTGATTCGAGCTGTGGAAGAGGGCGAAGTGGTGGTGATAACCCGCCATGGGCGCCCTGTTGCGCAGCTGGCTCCGCCGCCCGCACCGCGGCGCAAGCCTGTGCTGGGCGGCATGAAAGGCCGCATCCGCCTGCTGCCGGGCTGGGACGATCCCATCACAGAAGAAGAGCTTCTGGGTGAGGACGATTGACTGGAGAGGCTCCAGCGCTCGGCTACCTGCTCGACACCCATGCGATGATCTGGGCGCTGGAGCGGCCCGAGGCGCTCAGCAGCGCAGCCCGCAAAGCTGTGAGCTCCGGACCCAACGTGGTGAGCGTGGTCTCCTACTGGGAGGTCATGGTCAAGAGCATGAAGGGGACACTGGATGTTGGCGATCCACGGATTTGGTGGCAAGAGGCCCTGGAGCAACTGGCCGCCACTCCGCTGATCCTGCGCCCCCAGCATGTTGCCGCAATGTACGCGCTTCCGCCAATTCACAAGGACCCGTTCGATCGGATGTTGATTGCTCAGGCTACGGTGGAAGGGCTGGCCTTGGTGAGCGCCGACGCGGAGATTCGCCGGTATGCCTCAAAAAGTCTGCGCGTGGTGCGTTAGGCGCTTTACTCTGCCGGCTTCCAGCGCAGGATGGGCTTGCGCGCCGCCTGCACTTCATCGAGACGCGAGATGCGCGTGGAGTGCGGAGCGGTCTTTACCAGCTCCGGCGACTCCTCCACTTCCTTCGCGATCGAACGCATGGCCGCGACGAACAGATCGAGCTCTTCGAGCGATTCGCTTTCGGTGGGCTCGATCATGAGCGCGCCGTGGACGATGAGCGGGAAGCTGACCGTGTAGGGATGGAATCCGTAGTCGATGAGCCGCTTGGCAATGTCGCCTGTCTTCACGCCGAGAGCGGCCTGGCGCTTGTCGCTGAAGACCACCTCGTGCATCGACGCTGTTTTATAAGGCAGCTCGTACAGGTCTTCAAGCTTGTTTCGGATGTAGTTCGCGTTGAGCACTGCGTCTTCGGTGGTTTGGCGCAGGCCGTCGGGCCCGTTGGCCAGGATGTAGGCAAGCGCACGGATAAACATGCCGGTGTTGCCGTAAAAGGCGCGCACGCGGCCTACGGATTGGGGCCGATCGTAGTCCCAGGCCAGCTGCCCGCGTTCATCATTCAAACTTCCGACGGAAACCAGCGGGGAAACGGGAGCGCGGAACATGGGGATGGAAGAGCCGGGAGGCGGGGGATCGTCATTGAGGTTTTCCCAGGAGGCCGGCGCGGGTTGATTTGCGACGCTCGGTTTCCGGACCAGCACGGGCGTGGGAAGAAACGGCTCAAGAAATGCTTTGCAGGCAACCGGGCCAGAGCCGGGGCCTCCACCGCCATGGGGCGTTGAGAACGTCTTGTGCAGGTTCAGGTGCATCACGTCCACGCCAAAGTCGCCAGGCCGCGCTTTGCCGACAAGCGCATTCATATTGGCGCCGTCCATGTAAAGCAGCGCTCCCTTGGCATGCAGGATATCTGCGATCTTGTGAATCTGGCTCTCGAAGACGCCGATGGTGGAGGGGTTGGTGAGCATGAGAGCCGCGGTCTCTTCATCGACCTGCCGCTCCAATGCGTCGAGATCGATGCCNNGGATTGGTGCCGTGCGCCGAGTCGGGAATGAGAATCTTCTTGCGCGCGTTGCCTTGCGATTCGTGCCAGGCGCGAATGAGAAGGATTCCTGTGAATTCGCCATGCGCGCCAGCGGCGGGCTGCAGCGTGATGGCGTCCATGCCTGTGATTTCGATGAGGCAGCGCTGCAAGAGCGCGATGACTTCAAGGATGCCCTGCGCGAGCGAGTCGGGCCGGTAGGGATGCGCCTCGGCCAGGCCCCCAATGCGTGAAACGGCCTCGTTAACGCGCGGGTTGTACTTCATCGTGCAAGACCCGAGCGGATACATGCCCAGGTCAATGGCATAGTTCCAAGTGGACAGCCGCGTGAAGTGGCGGATGATCTCGATTTCGCTGAGCTCAGGCAAAATGCCCGGCGTTTTGCGGTGGGCCGCGCCAAGAACAGACGCGGGGTCTACGGCGGGCACGTCGAGCGGCGGCAGCATGTAGGCGCGCTTGCCCGGTGCGGATTTCTCGAAGAGCAGCGCTTCGTTCTGCGTTGGGTGGGTGCGGACTTTGCCAAGGGTCTTACGGCCAGTCGTTTCTGTGGTTGTCGCCATTTTTGTACCTCAGAGCTTTGTAAAAGGGCACGGCTTCAGCCGGGCCGAATAGCACGAGAAAAACGAGAGGGCTTTAGCCCCTGCCGATTTAAGTTGAGCCCGCATGGTCCATTTTCTTCCGCGCCAGACTGCAAAAGCAGAAAGGGTACTCCTCCGCGGTTGCGGCAAGCCCGGCTTTGATCGGGTTCTCCGCAATATAAGTCCGATGGGCCTCAAAATTCTTCTGGTTCATTACCTGCACTTCGGTGAATCCTCTCTGCCAGACCTCGCCTCTGTAACCGAACTCATGGGACAGCCGATGGGAGAACCTGCCCTTGATCAGTTGCATCGCCTTTTCGATTGTCATATCGCTGTCAACCTCTATCAAAAGATGGATATGGTCAGGCATGATGACGAAGTCGTGCAGCTTGAAGCGATGTTCGGCGACAAGGGAACGCAGTGTATCGATGAGGAGCTCGGCGTTGCGCTCCGATTGCAGCAATCGCTTACCCATGCTCGTCTTTGTCGTCGCGAAAAAGGTACGCGACGAGTTCAGGATGTCGGACGGGGCAGCATTGCGGGCTGGATGCGCCATTGCAGGGGCTAAAGCCCTCTCTCCTTTTCATCGCTGGTTCGGCCCGGCTAAAGCCGTGCCCTTGTTACAAAGCCACTCCCTCTTTCGTTGCTGTTTCGTTCTGGCTAAAGTGGTGTCGTCGTTAGAAAGCGTCTTCCTTACGCCTCTGCCTGACGCCTACGCAGTCGAGAGTTCCTAAGCTTCTACTGGCGTGGAGGACAAGACTTTCGCGGCTTTGTCGATCTGCTCGCGGGTTACTACTTCAGTGGCGCACCACAGCGTTGCGTTGCCGAGTTCCGGATACCAGCGGCCGAGCTCCACACCGCCGACGATCTTTTCGTCGAGCAAGCGCTTTGACCACACCGCCGGGGCTTCATCGGTTTGCAAAACGAACTCGTGAAAGCGCGGCGCACCTTTGAAGAGGAGCTTGGCTCCGGGTTGCGCGGCCAGGGTTTCGGCGGCGTAGGCTGCTTTGGCCAGGTTGTGCTCGGCCAGCTCGCGGATGCCTTCCTTGCCGTAGACCGCGAGGAAGATGGTGGCCATGAGCGCGACCAGCGCCTGGTTGGTGCAGATGTTCGATGTGGCCTTTTCACGGCGGATGTGCTGTTCGCGGGTGGCGAGCGTGAGAACGAAGCCACGGTTCCCATTGCCGTCCACTGTTTGGCCCACGAGGCGTCCGGGCATCTGGCGAACATACTTTTCCTTGGCTGCGATGACGCCGCAGAACGGGCCGCCATAGCTGAGCGCCACGCCGAACGATTGCGCTTCCATGCTGACGATGTCTGCCTCGACCGGCGGGCGCACCACGCCGAGCGAAACAGCTTCGGCAATGGAGACGATGAGCAGAGCGCCCTTGGCGTGAGCGATGGCCGCAATCGCCGGAATGTCTTCAATGATGCCGAAGAAGTTCGGACTCTGCACGAGGACCGCCGCAGTTTCTTCCGTGACGGCTTGCTCTAAAGCGCCTATATCGATGCGGCCTGTTTCCTTGTTGTAGGTAACGAGGTTCGAAGGCAGGCCCTGATGTTTGGCGTAGGTGGCCAGCACTTCGCGATACTCGGGATGAACCGTTGCGGCCACAACCGCCTTGTGGCGGCCGGTTAGGCGAACGGCCATCATCACGGCTTCTGCCGCGCCGGTTGACCCGTCGTACATGCTGGCATTGGCTACGTCCATGCCGGTGAGCTCGGCGATCATGGTTTGGAATTCGAAGATGGCCTGCAGCGTGCCTTGGGTAATCTCCGCCTGGTAGGGCGTGTAGCTGGTGAGAAACTCGCCGCGCTGCACGAGAGAGTCAATAATGACGGGGCGGTAGTGGCGATAGGCGCCAGCGCCCAGGAAACTGGCGTAGTCGGTGGCGTTCTTGTCGGCGGCGGCGCGAAAGTAGTCCACGATTTCGCTCTCGGCCTGCTGGCGCGGCACGTCGAGATCGCGGGTGATGCGGTACTCGGCGGGGATGACGGCGAACAGGTCGTCGATGGAGCGAGCGCCGATTTCGGCGAGCATCTGCTTGCGTTCGTCGGGCGATTTGGGAAGATAGCGCATGTTTCTCTCGGGTTGTTAGGTTCTTAGGTTGTTAGGTTCTCAGGTTGTTAGGTTGTTATGTCGTTGCCAGATTATCTTGGTCGTTTGCTTTCCGCCGCCCTTGTGCGGAGCGACTTGCTGAGGAGGCTTAGAAGACGGCCCACTTCATCGCATAACTTCTCGGCTTCTTCCAGCGCTGGTAGTGTTCCGAATTTGAGGCCTCGAGCAATAACAAACTGTGATTCGAGTTCAAAATTCGAGCCGCGTGCAATGCCGAGGAACTGCAAGAATTCACCTGACGTTGCACGTCCCGCGCTCTCGGCAATGTTACTTGAGACAGAAACTGCAGCCCGACGCATCTGATTCGTAAGACCAAATCGTTCCGCATCGGGGAACAGAGATGTCAGGCGGTAGACTGAGATCGCCAATTCGGTCGCCCTTTGCCAGACCAAAAGCTCCTTCAACGAGCCTGCCATTCGAACCCTTCTGCATGGAACCTGTGCCGCGAGTCAATCAAATACAGAATCGCTTAGCAACAGACAACCTAACAACTTAATCACCTAGGAACTAGCTTGCGGTTTCTTCAGAGACGAACGCTTGGTAGGCAGCGGCGTCGAGCAGCGTGTTGAACTCCGCGGGGTTCGAGAGCTCGACCTTGATAATCCATGTGCCGTGCGGGTTCTCGTTGATCTTGTCCGGGGCTGTCTTTAGCTCCTCGTTGACCGCGGTCACCGTGCCGCTGACGGGCGAGTAGAGATCGCTGACGGCCTTGACGCTCTCAACCGAACCGAAGGTGGTATTCGCCGTAACCGTGTCGCCCACCTTGGGCGCGTCCACGTAGACGATGTCGCCGAGGGAGTTTTGCGCGTAGTCGGTGATGCCGATGGCGCCGATGGAGCCATCGAGCTCAATCCATTCATGTTCGCGGGTATATCGATAGTTTGCGGGGTAAGCCATGGTAGGTCCGCTCCTTGAAGAAAGCAGTGAAGCTCTAGTGTAAATGGGAGAAGCAGGGAACGAGGGACCAAGGGACCAAGGGAACAAGAAAATCTGTGACCGAGGGAACAGGAAGGTAGGGACCAAAGGTCCAAAGGAACAAGGGAACAAGAATACGGGGCCAAGGGAGCTAGGGAACAAAAGGCAGGGAACCAGGGACCCAGGGGATCGGAAGGGCGGGTATGTCGTGAATATGGTCCTCACTTCTTGAGTTTGTTCATGACTGCAATTAGAAGCCGGCTCACATCTGCGGAGAGCCTATCAACGGATTCATATGAATTCTTCGTGGCAAATCCGAGTTTGGAGGAAATGATGAGCTGGGTCTGCAATTCTCAATTTGAGGCCCTTGCAATACCGAGAAATTGCAAATATTCCCCCTTGTGGCTCTTCCATAATCTTCCGCGATGTTGCTAGCGATCGAAACGGAAGCGCGCCTCAGCTGATCCGTCAGACCAAATCGTTCAGCAGTTGGGAATGTAGCGGTCAGGCGATAGATTTCGACGCTCAGATCAACAGCCCGTTGCCAGACGACCAGATCCTTGAAAGACGCACCCATGGGCTCCTCCTCGATTATGGCCATGTTGGCAGCCATTCAAGGACGATAGGGCAAATCCAAGTTTACAGAAGTGACCGCAGGCACTAGAGCGGGTGGGCAGTCAGCCGGGTGGCCGTCTTGTTCCCTTGGTCCCTTGGTCCCTCGTTCCCTGCTTTACTTGTCGAAGAACTCTCCGTGCCCACCGTTGGCCCAGGGATCGTAGTGCTCGGCAAAGTTGGCGCGGTTTTTGACCGAGGGGTGGTTATACTCCCAGAACTCGATGAAGGGGCTTGGGTCGGGGTCTTCAAGCCATGACTCGCCAAGGTGATTGAAGGCGGAGACGGCGGTCTTCTGCGGGTCGGGGACGAGGCCATGGATGGCTTCCTGACCATAGACATCGGCCTGGTGCTCGAAGTGGCGGCTGAAGGCGTTGTTGACCGGCTCCAGCACAAAACTGGCGACGGAGATTGTAAAAAGCAGCACGATGAAGCCGGCGCGGCTGGCGAGCGGCGTTTGGTCGCCTGGCTCGCCCAGTCCCCAACGGCGGCCGAAACGGCGCGCGAGCCAGGCCGCAAACCCCGCGCAAGTCCAGTAGATGAAAAACAGCGCGGCGGAGATGCCGGCAATCGACTTGATGATGTGGTGCAGGACGTAGTGGCCGCTCTCGTGGCCGAAGACGAAGAGGATTTCGTCGTCAGGCAGCCGGTCGGTGGTGGTGTCCCACATGACGTAGCGCTTGGTGGAACCGAGGCCCGTGACGTAGGCATTGAGGCCGTTGTTTTTCTCGCTGGCCTTCATCAGGAACATGCGCTCGGGTGGAATGCCGATGCCGGTGCGAGCTANNAGCCAGATGCCGAACCAGTAGCGGCGTGGCCAGCGGCGCACGATCCAGTTGAAGAGGAGCATGACGAGGGAGCCGATGACCATGGTGAGCAGGAGGCCCTTGCCTTCGTCGCCCAACCAGCTTCCCCAGCCCTGCACGCTGACGTTGTAGCTTTTCTCTTTCCATTGCGAGAACCACTCGAGCGGCATGGAGGCGATGGAGGTAATCACGAGGAAGGTAGCAAAAAAAATCAGTCCCTGAATCCAGCGGCGTGCGGAGATGCGCTTCGCCCAGCTTTCAAGGCCCGCGGCGGCGCGGGTTGAGAGCAGCAGCCATAGGACGGCCAGGCCCCAGAGCCCGCCCACNNGCCTGCGGGGTGTTGTCGGGCGCGGGAGCCGCCTGGGCCGCCGTTTGCTGGGCGTGCACGTGAGGGGCCGTACCGATGCGCGGAGCCACAAAGCCGAGCAGCGCGGTAAGGCAGAGTGTGAACAACGAGCAGCGCAGAAACGTCATTAGATCACCCCTTGGCGGCCAGACTTTGAGACAATCGAGATACAGATGCTTTTACAGGATTCCGCCCGACTTTCGCTATCTAAATCTTCAGCCGTACGAGGAAGGTTTTTCCTCCGGCTCGCAGCCTACACAGCCATCGCAGCTTTTGCCGTTCCAGTCGCAGCTCCGGCACAGGCGGGCACTCCGGTGCTGCTGGACGCCATGACGACCGAGCTCAACCGGGCTTTCAGCCTGCTGGGCAAACAGGGTGGAGACAAACAGTTGCCGCCCTACTTTTTGAGCTACGCGGTCAGCGACGCAACCAGCGTGTCGATCCGCGCGCAATTTGGCGCCCTTGCCGATAGCTCGTCAAACCACGTGCGCGTGGCCGACGTGCAGGTGCGGCTGGGCTCGCCGGCGCTCGACAACACGCATGGCGACCATCGGGGCTCCGCCGTGAACAGCCTGCAATTGCCTCTCGCCGACGACCGAGCGGCGCTGGGACGATCGCTCTGGCTGGCCACCAACACGGGATACGGCGCGGCACTCGACAACTACCTCCGCGTGAAGACTGAAGCCGAAGTGCGCGCCAAGGAAGAAGACACCTCGCCCGACTTCAGCCAGGAGGCGCCGCAATCGTTCATCGGCAAGCCGGCCGCGGCGGTGGTGGTGGACCGGGCCGCATGGGAGCAGAGAGTGCGCGCGCTCTCGAAGGTGTTCCGCGAGTTTCCTGACGTCTACCAGAACGTGGTGCTGATGACGGCGCAGAACGAGACGGATTATTTTGCGTCGAGCGAGGGTTCACGCCTGGTAACGCCGCACACGCAGGCGCGCATCGTGGCCGTCGCCGTGACGCGCGCTGACGACGGCATGGACCTGTTCCGCGAGCAGACCTTTGAAGCCGAAACCGTGGATGGACTGCCGGCACAGGCGGAGCTGGAAGCGGCGATGCGCGCGCTGGGCACAAGCCTTGAGGCGCTGCGCAAGGCGCCCGTCACGGAGCCGTTCGATGGACCGGCAATTCTGTCAGGGCGCGCTTCGGCAGTTTTCTTCCACGAGGTGCTGGGCCACAGGCTTGAGGGCCAGCGCCAGCGCGGCGATGAGGAGGGGCAGACTTTTACCAAGGATGTGGGCAAGCCGGTGCTGCCGACATTTCTCTCCGTGGCCGACGATCCAACGCTCACCAAATTTGACGGCACGTGGCTGAGCGGCAGCTACTCGTACGACGACGAGGGCGAGAAGGCGCGCCGCGTCGATCTGATCTCAGACGGGGTGCTGAAGACATTTCTCATGTCGCGCCTGCCGATTGCGAGTTTCGGTTCGTCCAACGGCCACGGCCGCGCAGAGACAGGCCATGTGCCCACCGGGCGGCAGGGTAACCTGATCGTGACTTCGACCAACAGCGTGCCTGAGACTGAGCTGCGCAAGCAATTGATTGACGAAGCCAAGAAGCAGGGCAAGCCGTACGGACTCTATTTTGAAGACATTTCGTCGGGATTCGCGGTAACCACGCGCAGTTCGCCGCAGGCTTTTCAAGTAATTCCGCTGGTGGTGTGGCGCGTGTATGTGGATGGACGTCCGGATGAGCTGGTGCGCGGGGTGAGCATTGTGGGCACGCCGCNNGCGCGGAGTCGGGCACGGTTCCCGTAAGCGCGGTGGCTCCGGCCATGCTGGTGAGCGAGATGGAAACGCAACGGCAGCCGCAGGGAACGGCGCGGCCGCCGATACTCTCCATTCCGAGTGCAGACGCAACTGCGTCTGCTGAGCAAAGCCAAAACAGCAGCGGGGACGAAGGCGCCTCGAAGCCGGCCAGTCCTGAAGAAGGCCTGTACCGGGTAGGCGGTGGAGTCTCGGCGCCTGTTCCCTTGAAGCGTGTGGAAGCAAAATACTCTGAGGAAGCGCGACGGGCTAACTACCAAGGCATATGTTTGGTTTCTGTGGTTGTCGACTCGCACGGAGATCCCCAGAATGTGCACGTGGTTC
Organism: Acidobacteriaceae bacterium; assembly: GCA_003164255.1. Taxonomy (GTDB): domain Bacteria; phylum Acidobacteriota; class Terriglobia; order Terriglobales; family Acidobacteriaceae; genus Telmatobacter. Next base: position 22,806 of record PLST01000150.1, read on the forward strand.
GTGCGTTGGGCATGGGCTTAGACGAGAAGGCGCTCGAAGCCGCGAGAAAGTGGAAATTCAAACCGGCAATGCTTAATGGGAAACCGGTACCGGTCAGGGTTAACATCGAAATCCGTTTCATGCTTCTACCTTAATGACCAGGGTTATTCATCTTAATCGAGCAAAGGAGGCGCAGTGATCCCAATCCGTTCTGCTGCCACGATTACCTGCCTCGGATTTTTTGTGGCTTGCCTGTGCGTGCCGGCTATGCACGCGCAGCCTACCCGCGCCGATGCAGAAAAGGATCCGGTGCTGAAGGCCATGCTCGTTGAGATGGATCGCAGCATGAGCCATCTGCAACTGCCCGGCTTTGCCAAGCCGTTCTTTATCCAGTACCGGATTGAGGATGTTGACGAGTTCTCAACGCGGGC
>PLST01000150.1:23266-23524 GCA_003164255.1 Acidobacteriaceae bacterium
CGCGCAGAAGCAGGCAGCGCTCAAGCAGGTGCAGACACCGCCGCAGGCCGACGACTTCAGTCACGAGCAGCCGCTCATCTCACTTGCTGCGCCGCTCACGCTCACTGTGGATGAGGATGCATGGACACGGCGAACGGCGCGCGTCAGCGGGCTCTACCAGAGCGATCCAGCAGCCAGCGCGGGCGAGGGCAACGTGCAGTATTCGAATGCGCAGTTCCAGGCCCACGCAACCACCACCTGGCTGGTGACGAGCGAAGG